>DASRND010000035.1:0-125000 GCA_035647615.1 Bacteroidales bacterium
CGATCAGAGTGGCCTTTTTTATAAAAATATGTTTGATAATGATTTTTACATTTCACTGGTGATCCGTTCCAGCACCAGGTCTATCAGGCTATTGATAGATTGATGATAATCTTTTGAATAAGTGCTGTTGGCGCGGTTGGCGATGATAGCACAAACTGTTAACGCCTGATGGCCGAGAAGTTTGCTCAGACCATAGAGTGCTGAAGTTTCCATTTCGAAATTGATAATCCGGTGGCCTTTATAACGCAGTGCTGCCATTTTATCCATGAGCTGCGGATGTTGCAGCGGGATACGGATGACGCGTCCCTGCGGACCATAAAATCCCGGTGCTGTAGCTGTGATGCCGCTATTCATGCCACCGGCGAGTTTTGCAAAAAGTGAAGGCGAACATTCGACGGCATAGGGATAAGGCAAATCTTTATGCCAGCCTGTTTGCTCAATAAAAGCATCCGAAAGATCCTGATCAGTCACATGGCTGCTGTCGTAAAACTTGAGCAGGCCGTCGAGGCCGATGCCATGCGTGGAAGCAGCAAACGAATCCACGGGAATATCGGGTTGCACAGCGCCACTGGTTCCCAGCCGCACGATGTTGAGCGAGGTATGCTTTGGTTTGATGGTGCGCGTGGCAAAATCAACATTTACTAAAGCATCCAGCTCGTTGATGACGATGTCGATGTTGTCGGTGCCCATGCCGGTAGAAAGCACCGTGAGGAATTTATTATTAAAAAAACCAGTATGACAAACCATCTCACGGTTACGGCTTCGGTTGACAATCTTATCGAAACGCGCCGATATCTTTTCTACCCGGTCGGGGTCGCCAACGAGAATTATATTTTCGGCTACATCTTCCGGATGGATATTCAAATGATAAACTGTTCCCGAAGGATTTATAATCAATTCGGATTCGGCAATGCGAGGATTAGGTTTTGTCATGATCAATAAAATTCTGAAAGCGTTTAGTTTCCTACTTTTGCGAAAAAAAAGCACAAAGTTAATTAAATCAAAATATGAAAGCAGAGATCATTACTATAGGCGACGAGCTGCTCATCGGGCAGGTTGTCGATACCAATTCGGCCTGGATGGCTGAGCATTTCAATCTTGTTGGTTTGGAAATACATCAGATCACCAGCATCAGCGACGAGCGCAACCACATACTCTCAGCGCTCGCGCTGGCAGCGCAAAGAGCCACAGTAATTCTTATTACCGGTGGCCTGGGTCCTACCAACGATGATCTTACAAAACCTACGCTATGCGAATATTTCAACACACCATTGGTTTTTCATCAGCCTACTTACGATCATATCGAGCGACTTTTCCGGCAGCGTGGCTATCCCATGACGGAAGTTAACCGCCACCAGGCCGATGTTCCACAGTCGTGCACCGTCATCCCAAATGCTAACGGAACTGCGCCGGGGATGTGGTTTGAGCACGAGGGGATTATATACATTTCGATGCCAGGCGTTCCTTTTGAGATGAAGCCAATGATGCTGAACGAGATTTTACCCCGGCTGCTCAAACGATTCGAAGGCTCATTTATACTTCACCGAACGATATTGACACAGGGCATCGGTGAATCGGCTCTGGCGGAAACCATCGAAACCTGGGAAAATGCGCTTCCCGCGAATATCAAACTGGCTTATCTGCCTCAGCCTGGCATTGTGCGACTTCGTCTCACAGCTACCGGCGAGAATAAACAGGAGCTTACCGCGATAATTCAAGACCAGATCGAACAGTTATTACAAATCATTCCTGATCTGGTTTTTGGTTTTAATGACGATTCTTTAGAAGCTGTGGTAGGCAATCTGCTGCATAAAAAACACCGCACTGTTTCCACAGCCGAAAGCTGTACGGGAGGATATTTGGCGCACCTGATCACCTCAGTGGCGGGAAGTTCAAACTGGTATCAGGGTTCCGTAGTGGCCTATCAAAATCGTATAAAAACACAGACACTGGCGGTTTCCGAAAAAATATTGAAAGAACATGGCGCTGTGAGCCAACAAGTAGCGGAGGCAATGGCCGATGGCATGCGCAAATCGTTCGGCACCGACTATGCATTGGCTGTTTCAGGAATTGCAGGTCCAGACGGCGGCAGCGACGAAAAGCCCGTTGGCACCACCTGGATCGCCCTATCTACAGCGCAAGGTGTTACTTCTAAAAAGTTTCTCTTTGGCGAGCATCGTCAACGCAACATTCGGAAGGCAGCATTGACCGCACTCAATATGCTGCGCATGGAGCTGCTCAGAGAATAAGGTGTTGGTTTTTTAATCTTTAAAAAAGAAGTATACAACCGGAAAATAATGTCACTCCTTCGGAGTTTCTGATGGGATCGTTTGCCAACCATTCGGGCTATAACCCTGTCACTCCTTCGGAGTTAAGGTAAGGTCATTTGTCAACCAGTCATAGTATTATCCTGTAAATACTTCCAGGTCTCATTTTTATTTACAGACCCGTTTTTATTCAAATCCATCATATGCAACTATTCTGATGCAACCCCAAAGGGGTGATATTTTTATAGCAATGATGAATTTAACGCCAATTAGAACCCCGAAGGGGTGATAGGTTAATTCATGACGAATTTATTACTCCAATCCATCGGAATTTAAAAAACCTCTCTTTTAATATGACAATAAGGCGTTCCACCTCTTTTGTCGTAATAACCCTGGTGATACTTCTCAGCGGGGAAAAACTCCTGCACTTTCTCCAGCTTAGTGGCTACCTTATAACCTTTGGCAGTGAGCTGATCAATCAGTTTTTGGGCAGTTTTCTTTTGCTGGTCGTCGGTATAAAAAATTACTGAGCGATACTGGTCGCCAATATCAGGACCCTGCCCGCCAATCTGCGTAAAGTCGTGCGTCTCGAAGTAGAGTTTCGTCAACTCCTCATAAGAAATTTTTGAAGGATCAAATTCAACTTTTACCGTTTCGGCGTGCCCCGTGCGGCCTGTGCATACCTGCTCATAGGATGGGTTTTTTACGTGACCACCTGTGTAACCTGAGGTGGCCGACTTCACCCCCTTGGCTTTGGCCAGATAATATTCGGTGCCCCAGAAGCATCCGGAGGCAAAATAGGCCACGCCTTTCTCGATAGCTTTTTGTGCCGGAATAAATTCCATGGAAATAGAGTTGACGCAATGACGCGTGTCTTTGGGAGTGTAGTCTTCGCCCATAAAGACATGCCCCAGGTGTCCGCCGCAGTTGGCGCAAATGATTTCGGTACGGCGGCCGTCGGCATCGCGAACGTGTTTTACGGCACCGTCGATCTCATCGTCGAAACTCGGCCAGCCACAATTCGACTCAAACTTGTCCTGTGAGCGATAAAGCGCTGCACCGCATTGACGGCATACGTATTTACCTTCGGCGGTATTTTTATACAACTCGCCGGTGTAGGGCATTTCGGTTCCTTTGTTCAATATCACCCGCGCTTCTTCGGGCGTCAGTTGTTTGTATTTCATCGTTTCCTGTGCATTGGTTTGTAAAAATAATATGGATGTCAACAAAAATAATAATGTGCTTAAATGTAGTGGTTTCATTTTTGGTAGTTTTGATTAATAACTACCAAACCCGCCAAAATGTTCTGGATGTAAGATCAAGAAATGACGCAGGGTTGCAATCATTTACTCCTCGTTATTCAAAGGGAGAACTCTTTTTATAATTAATACCTGCTATGCCCGTCAATAGGACGCAAAGTAGTAAATAGGAGAGTTTTGATATAGCTCGATGAACACACTGCCAGCAAGAAAATGCAGACACTATTTACTCACGCAGATTATTTTAGACCAAAAAAAGAATGAAATGACGATCTGAAATCCTACTTTTCATCATACAACTTATCCTTGCTAACTACCTGCACGTCCTGCCCGTTTTCGAGCGTTCGCGAAACGGCACGATAAGGACCCGTAATCACCTCCTGATCTTCTTCGAGGCCTTCCACTATCTGGATGTTGGTGTTATCCTGAACACCGGATTTCACAGCAGCTATGCGTGCTTTTCCATCTTCAATCAAAAAAACGTATTCAGTTATCTTCTCTTCGGAGGATTTTTGACTGACGCTTTTTATTTCGCCATCACCGCCCTGGGTTTGTGCCTGCCGACTGCCCGACAGCGTTTTACCGGTAGTGTCGGCGCGGGTAGTAACCGCCTGAATGGGAACGGTGAGCACATTGCCCTCACGCTTGGTTTGTATATCGACAGTAGTAGACATGCCTGGCCGGAAAGGCGAGTAAAATGGATTATTGTCGGGAATGAGGTCGTCGTACGATTCCTTTAGCAACCTGATCTTTACCTGAAAATTAGTTACCTGATCGGCACTTACTCCCGTTACATCAGCCGAAGTAGCTATTTCGGTAACGAGACCTTTAAATTTTCGGTTGAGATAAGCGTCAACTTCTATCAAAGCAGTATCGTTGAGATGCACACGAACAATGTCGTTTTCGTTCACCTGCACCACGGCCTCCATGCTGTTGAGGTTGGCAATGCGCATCAACTCGGTACCGGCCGAAAACTGGGAGGCTCCCGAAACACGTTCGCCTTTTTCTACAATTAATTTACTAATGGTGCCATCGGAAGGTGCATAGATAGCTGTTTTGGTGAGATTTTCGCGCGACTCGCGCAAGGAGGCTTCTGCGCTGGCCACCTGAAATTCGGCAGATTTTACATTTTCTTTAGCGGCCTGTACTTCGGCTTTTGCCACTTCGTATTGCGAAAGTGCCGTTTCGTATTCGGCATTGGAGATCACTTTTTCTTCCCATAGCTTCTTGTTGCGATCGAAGGAGAGCTGTGCTGAAGTGAACTGCGCTTCGCTTTGCACCAGCCGCGCCCGGGAGTTGGCCACAGCAGCACGCTGCGACTGTAATCCGGCCTCGCTGCGCTCGTAATTGCTGCGGTAAATCTCCGGGTCGATTTTGGCCAACAGATCACCTTCGCTCACTTCGTCGCCTTCGCGCACTTTCAGTTCTACCACCTCGCCCGAGATGTAAGGCGTTATTTTCACCTCTTTCTCCGGCTGTATTTTGCCGTTGGCCGAAACCGTTTCTACGATGGTGCGTCGTGTCACCTTTTCGGTGGTCACCTTAACGCCACTTTTTGCTCCAATGGCGCCTTTATTTTTTAATACAGCAAGAACAATCAGTACTGCAACTACTGCTATCGCAATGATGATCCATGTCTTTTTTTTCATTTGATCGAATATGGGTGTAAATTTTGAAGTCCAAAAATAAAAAAATTCATTTGTTAAAGACTGGTTGCCCTCACTTCCGAAAGTTATCGCGGCATCGTGAGGGGCAGCCCCATGTAAAAATCGAGGATTATTTCTTTAAAAACATAATCATATCGGGCACGTATCAGCTCCGACTCGGCTGATGCCAATTGTGTTTTGGCAATATTATAATCCAACGAATTCGATAATCCTACATTAAACTTCTGCTCGGTGTACCGGAACGATTCCTGAAATGAAGTGACCGATTTCCTGGTGGCAATGAAGCTTTTGTAAGCTGCCTTTGCATCGCTGTAGGCCTGTTCGATGCTTTTGCGAAGCGTATTGAGCGTAAGCTCGTAATTATACTCAGCATTGGTGGCGTTTATCTTGGCCAGGCTAACATTAGAAGACGCCTGGTACCCGTTAAAAATCGGAATATTGAGGCTGAGTCCCAGGTAGCGTGATTGGTTGTTGCGCAACTGATCGCCAAAAGTCATCACACCACCAAAGTTAGCAGAAGTAGTATCAAAGTCAGGGAAGTTGCTCGAGTAGTTGGTTCCCCATCCTGTCGCGAGGCTCAGGGTAGGACTCAACCGTCCTTTGGCAATAGCCACATCTTTGTAGGCGCTTTCCACGTCGAGCTCTGCTTTTTTAATCTGCGGCAGCCGTTCCGAAGCCAGCGTATAAATGGTGCCCAGAGTTGGCAATTCGCCTGTAATCTCGAATTCTATCACCGGAACATCTATCTCAAAATCGGTGTCAGCAGGCAAATCGAGGATTTGGAGCAAATCGAGGTAGGCCAGATCCAGGGAGTTTTCGTAGTTGATAACCGAGAGCTCCTCACCAGCGTTTTGCGCCTGAATCTCCAGCAGGCTTCCGCGTGCCAAAGTTCCGGCTGCCACCAGTTTTTCGGTGCGTGCTATTTGCGCATCAGAAATAACCACCTGTTCGCGTGCTACTTTCAGCAGCTCACGGTTGAAAAGTATCGAAAGATAAGCCTGCGTAAGCATCAGCGAGATGTCATCCTTCATCTTATCGGTGGCATATTTGCTCGACTGAAATTCAATCTTTTGTTTCTTGATGGTGTTTTGCTTCTGCAATCCGGCAAAGAGCACCAGATTGGCGTTGAGCCCAAGGTTTCCCTGGCGCGTCTCACGATCGACATATAAGTTGAGCGCCTGGTCGAGGTAACGCCCCCAGTTGTAGCTAAAACCAGCACTCGAATTGAGGCTGGGCAACAGGCTTAGCTTGCTCTCGAGCAGCGTTACCCCGCTCGCCTCAATATTGAGCTCGCTCTGCTTTATCTGAATGTTGTTTTGAATCGCATACTCAATGCAGCTTTCAAGCGTCCAGATGCGGTTTTGCCCATGCAGAGAGCTGTGCATCCAAAAAGCAATAAATAAAAATAGCAATGGGAGAAAGTGTTTTTTCATCGTCTCGGTATTCTTATGGTAATGACGTTTATCAAAATTTTTATCTATAATGTGATTTGACAGCGACATCCTAAACTAAAAACATGCCATGCCACCAAGTGCTTTGTAATGAGCAAATAAGCTATTTTTGTAGTTTTTAACTGTAAACTTTTTATTCGCTGGTTTACAAATCAGGTTCACCTTCATACAACTTGTTAAACCGCGAAAGTAGTTTTTTTGATTTGGATGATCATTTTTCAGCACGAAATTATAATTTTACCGATCAATACAAAAACAAAATCATGAGACATCTCACCTTCCTAATCTTTACTGCAGTGATCTTTTTTTCGGGTATGACGCCACAAACCATTGTAGCACAGACAAACTCTCCCCGCAAAGGACTGCCTGCAACCTCACAACTCAGCGACACCCTCGATGCGCTTCATTACACTATTTTTCTTGATGAAGTAAACACTCAGGCCAAAACAATTACCGCACGCTGCAAGGTGCAATTGCAAAGCAAAGTAAATAACCTTCAGACGATTACGCTGCAGCTGCGCAGCCTCACCGTAGATCAGGTGCTAGTAAACAATGCAGCTGTAACAAATTATTCTCATACCACCGACTTGCTCCGTATTCCGCTGACGCAGCCCATGCAAAGCGGCCAACAGGCAGAGGTGGAAGTACATTATCACGGTGCGCCATTCTACAGCAACTGGGGCGGCTACCATTTCAACGGCACTTACTCTTTTAATCTTGGTGTGGGCATTTCCACCGACCCGCACAACCTGGGCAAAACCTGGTTTCCGTGCATCGACGATTTTCACGACCGCGCCACCTACGAAATTTTCGCAACGGTTCCTAACGATGAAATGGCTGTAGCCGGTGGGCTGCTGCTCGAAGTTACCGACAACGGAAACGGAACTCATACGTATCATTGGAGCCTCAGCAACACCATTCCCACCTACCTGGCCTCGGTAGCTACCGGTAATTACAGCAAAGTAACGTACACTTTTAACTCAATAAGTGGCGATGAAATTCCCGTAGAGATTTATGTAAAGCCTGCTGACACGGCAAAGGTAGCGGGCACTTTTTCGACACTGCTGCAGGTGCTTGATGCTTACGAATATTATTTTGGCCCCTACCGCTGGGAACGCGTGGGCTATGTAGGAACAGCCATAGGAGCTATGGAACACACCACCAACATCGCCCTTCCGCATTTTTGTATTAATGGCAATCTCAACTACGAATCGCTGATCGCGCACGAGCTTTCGCATCATTGGTTTGGCGATCTGGTAACGTGCGCCTCTGCCGAAGATATGTGGATCAACGAGGGCTGGGCAGTGTTTTGTGAGTCGATGTACCGCGAAGCACTTTATGGTGTAGCAGCTTACCGTTCCGATATGTTTGCACGCCACAAAGATGTGTTGCACACCGCACACATTGACGATGGCGGCTTTCTGGCACTTTACGGAATCCCAACGGAACAAACTTATGGCACAACTGTCTATCAAAAAGGCGCGCTGGTGATACACACGCTGCGCAACTACATGGGCGACAGCTTGTTTTTTCCGGCAGTTCAGGATTATCTCGAAACGTATGCCTATGATTATATCGACTCGTGGGAAATACGCGATTTCCTTTCTGCAAGCAGTGGGATGAATTTAACCGACTTTTTCGACACCTGGATTTTTAGTCCCGGTTTCCCGGAATATTCTATCGACTCATTTCAGGTGGTGCCTTTTGGCAATGAGCATGAGGTAACGGTTTTTGCAAAGCAGAAATACAGAGGTCCCGGCACTATTGGTAATTCCGTTCGGGTAGAAGTCACTTTCTTGGATGCTCAGCGTAGAATGGAAACACGCCTGATGGAATTTTCAGGCGAAACCGGTGAGCAAACTTTTGTGGTGCCACTGCTGCCAGTAACGGTGCTGGCCGACTTTTACGATAAAATAGGCGATGCCACCACCGACAAGTCGCTCACCGCCAGTGCACCTTTCTCGCAAAGTTATTCCGATTTGATGTGTAAAATAGGAATCACCGAAATAGCTCCCGGCGACACTGCTTTTATTCGTATGACCCATCGTTGGGTGGCGCCCGATGAACCCAAAAATCCCGTCAACGGCATCACCCTTTCCAATGCACATCACTGGCGCATCGATGCCGTGACCGCCGAAAGCACCGAGCTGAAAGGTAGTTTTATGTACAGCAAATTCAACCATCTGGATCATGAACTGATGAGCGACCCCAACGATTCTATCGGCGTAATGTACCGCGCCGACCGAGCTGCCGACTGGGAGCCAGTATTTGCCGAAAAAACCGGCTCGAATAATATTGGCTATTTCGATCTGCCCGTGCTACTGCCCGGAGAATATACGCTGGCAGCCTGGGACGATCTTTACGTTGGCATGGAAGATAGTCCTGCCGAAGGTCCCGACACAGAAATCTCCATCTTCCCCAATCCCGCCGATGATATTGTTTTTATCACCCTCGGAAAACGCAATGCTACTACTGTTGAGATTTTTAATACCAAAGGCCAGCTTACCGACACCATTAATAACTTCCAGCGGCTCAAAAACCTGCAGTACGATTCGCGCAGGCTACGCCCGGGAAGCTATATCCTGAAGTTTCTGGATCACAATGGACGTGAGATTGAAAACCACAAACTTATTGTCAAGGAAAGATAAATGATCATTAATCAAAAGGTTACACTATTTTAAATCCAGTAATACCCAATGTCGAATTGCTGAGGACTAAGCTGGACATGAGGACAGATCAAAATAAGTTGCCAATGCATCACTATCTTGGCGAAAAGTACGAAGCGATTAATTTGTTTAATAATTAATTAAAACCATTAAACAATTATTTATGCCACTTGTTATTCGGCTGATTTAATTGAAAACGTTTGCAACGACATGCCCATAAATTGACATTTTACAAAAAACTATTTTTGCAGAAAATTCTTGAAAATGTACTCAAAACAGATTATAAGCGGTTTCTCAAAATACAACAAGCAGGCAAAGCTGGAGCTGATCGCCAGTCGTTTCGACAACCCCGATCTGATCATCGACGAACTGAAGAGTTACTGGCATGAAGATGCTGCGCTGCAAAAGCTTTTTGATGAGTTTAGTGAGAACACCATCACCAACTTTTTCTTTCCGATGGGCGTAGTTCCCAACGTCAACATCAACGGGCATCATCATGTCGTTCCGATGGTCATCGAAGAAAGTTCGGTGGTGGCAGCAGCGTCCAACAGCGCCAAATTCTGGGCTGACAAAGGTGGCTTCCATGCGCAGGTGCTTTCGACGACTAAAATCGGGCAGGTACATTTTATCTGGCAGGGCGATACAGAAAAGCTGCAGGCATTGTTTCCACAACTAAAACAGGAACTACTGCTGGGCACCCAACATCTCACCGAAAGCATGGAACAACGCGGCGGCGGCATCAGCAACATCGAGCTGATCGACAAAACTGCGGAGCTCGAAAACTATTACCAACTAAAAGCATCTTTTGAAACTGTGGATGCGATGGGCGCCAATTTTATCAATTCGGTGCTTGAGGAATTTGCCTCCATCCTTGAAATTCATTTTGATGAAAACGAACACTATCAAGGCCGTGAGAAAGAATGCCGCGTAATCATGTCGATATTGAGCAACTACACGCCTGAATGTCTTGTGAAAGTGGAAGTTGCTTGTGACATAGCCAGCCTGCGCAACGCCGACATTGACGACCCGGAAAATTTTGCCTGGAAATTTGAAAAAGCGGTGCAGATTGCGCACATCGATGTTCATCGGGCTGTAACCCACAACAAAGGGATTTACAACGGAATAGACTCCGTGGCGCTGGCCACCGGCAACGACTTCAGAGCCATCGAAGCGGCTGGCCACGCTTTTGCGGCACGCTCAGGGCACTATCGCTCACTCACCGAAATAGATGTCTCCAACGGCAAATTTCATTATAGCCTCACCGTGCCGCTGTCGCTTGGTACCGTAGGCGGCCTCACCGCCCTACATCCCATGGCCAACTTTTCGCTGCGGCTGCTACACAACCCTACTGCTCCACAACTCATGATGATAGCAGCCTCGATGGGTTTGGCTAATAATTTCGGCGCCATCAAATCGCTGGTGACCAAAGGCATCCAGGTTGGCCACATGAAGATGCATCTGATGAATATTCTAAACAGCATAGAAATGTCGGAACATGAGAAAAAGCTCGCCACCGCTCATTTTGCCATTCACAAAGTATCATTTACCGCTGTCAGGAAATTCATCATTGGATTGCGAAAAGAAGAGAAAATCGAAAAATTCTAATGTCGGAAACAAAAACTTTTTCTGCTCACGGCAAATTTTTGCTCACCGCCGAATACCTGGTCCTCAACGGAGCAACAGCGCTTGCCATTCCGCTGCGAATGGGACAGGATTTACAGGTGATCATCAGTCAGGAGCCGTCTGCAGGTAAAATTTACTGGACAGCCCGCGATCAGGAAAAAATCTGGTTTGAGGCAGTTTTTGATATTAATAAACATAAAGTAATACAAAGCAGTGACGCTGACAAGGCGGCCTATCTCGAAAAGCTGTTGAATGCAGCAGCCCATCTGAATCCAAAGGCTTTAGATATTAATAATAATTATAAAGTTGAAACCCGCCTTGGATTTCGCCCCCAATGGGGATTGGGAAGCAGCAGTACGTTGATCAGCAATGTTGCCCGTTGGTTCGATGTGGATTCCTATGCACTTCATTTTGCGATAAGCAATGGCTCCGGATATGATATTGCCTGCGCCACTGCCGCCACACCTATATTTTATACGCTTGCGCAAAAAAATATTCCACAGGTTGAAAAGGTGAATTTTTATCCACATTTTTCCGACCAGATATTCTTTGTTTATTCCGGTCGCAAGCAACAATCGGAAGGAAGCGTGCGGCAACATCAGCCAAATATCGCTATGTCGGGCGATAAAATTATTCAGGCCAGCCGTTTGTCAATAGCAATGGCACAGGCAGCCACGCTCGAAGAATTTGAAGACATCATACACGAACACAACCAAATGATGTCGCGCGTGTTGCAGAACCCTTCGGCGGCAGAAACACTTCTTCCCGGCTTTCCGGGAGCTGTAAAATGGCTGGGCGCCTGGGGCGGCGACTTTGTGATGGTTACCTGGCAACATGGCCTGGAGGAATTGAAAAGCTATTTAAAAAATAAAGGATTTGATACCCTGTTTGCTTTTCAGCAAATGGTGGCCTTCGATAATATTTTTACAAAAAGCTGAACTGAAAAAAATGAATTATTTTAAAGAGAGAAAAATCGAACCCAAATCGGGCGAAGTCTCCTGGCAAAGCCCCAGCAACATTGCGCTGATAAAATATTGGGGGAAAAAAGGATTTCAACTGCCGGCCAACCCATCACTTAGTTTTACGCTTAGCGAGTCGGTAACGCGAACTTTCATGTCCTACAAACCCGCCGCCGACCCGGAGCATTTTAAAGTAGAGCTGATGTTCGAAGGAAAGATCAATCGACAGTTTAGCAATAAGGTAAAGGCCTATTTTAATCTTTTGCAGGAGCAGATTCCATTTTTAAAATTTTTTGATTACGAAATCAATACCACCAACACCTTTCCTCATTCTGCGGGCATTGCTTCGTCGGCCTCAGCCATGAGTTCGCTGGCTTTGTGCCTGTGCGACATGGAACAAATTATAGGGAATGTTCCCGATTCAGAAAAAATGAAGTTTTACGAAAAGGCCTCTTTTTGTGCACGCATCGGCTCGGGCAGTGCTGCGCGAAGTGTGTATGGCGGTGTGGTGAGCTGGGGCGAGATTAAAACGGCTCCCGGCACATCCGACCTCTTCGCTACCCCGGTTACACAAAACATTCATCCGGTTTTTGAAAACTATCACGATTCCATACTTATCGTTAATCGTGGTGAGAAAAAAGTATCGAGCACCCAGGGACACCAATTGATGAACAATCACCCGTTTGCTTCGGCGCGTTACACACAGGCCGCCAACAATCTGGAGAAACTGCTGGAGGTGCTTTCAGCCGGCGATCTCGAAACATTTATCAGCATCACCGAGCAGGAGGCACTTACGCTGCACGGCATGATGATGTCGTCGATGCCCGGATACATTTTGATGGAACCCAACACACTGAATGTCATCAATGCCATCCGCAGCTATCGCGCTGAAAGTGGCGTGCCGGTAAGTTTTACGCTCGACGCCGGTCCCAATGTACATGTGCTTTATCCGCAACAATATGCATCGCAGGTACAGGATTTTATCAAACAGGAACTTTTACAATGGTGTGTTGACGGCGCAATAATCAACGACCACATGGGCACCGGCCCGGAAAGGATATCCCGCAAATGATTATTAAAGAAGGCGTTTTCTACGCAAAAATTCTCCTTTTTGGCGAGTACAGCATCATGTGCGACTCGATGGCGCTTACGGTGCCATACACACATTTCAAGGGAGAGCTGAGTTTTATTAATGAAGATAAATACACCAATCTGACTTTCGCTGAAGAGTCGAATAGTTCGTTGCGCGAGTTTTTGACCTGGTTGCAAAGCATGCACGACAAAGGCGAACTATTGGTAAATCTCGATCTGGAAACTCTGGCTGCGGATGTGGATGCTGGCATGTATTTCGAGTCGTCGATACCGCAAGGTTATGGTGTGGGGAGTTCGGGAGCTTTGGTGGCTGCTATTTATGAACGTTACGCGCTGCAACGCATCAGGCCCTCCGACCAAATCAGCACAGAAGAGTTTGCGCAACTCAAGAAAATCTTCGCCAGAATGGAATCGTTTTTTCATGGTGTGAGCTCCGGCATGGACCCACTCAACTCTTACGTGCGCAATCCTTTGCTCATCAAACCCAATCACCACATTGAGCCGGTGGGCATCCCCCGCGACTTCTCCACAAATGGAGGCATCTTTCTTATCAATACCGGCATATCGGGCAAGACAGGTCCGTTGGTAAGTTTGTTTTTTGATAATTGCAAACAGGCTGCTTTTATGAAGTTGGTGAAGGAAGAGATGATACCGTTGACCAATAAAAGTATCGAAGCAATCCTCAGTGGCGACATCCGTGAGTTTTTCAAAAACCTGAAGTCGCTGTCGCATTTCCTCCTTTCGCACCTCAAACCCATGATTCCGTCGGCTTTCATCGACGTATGGAAAAGAGGCATGGACACTGGAACCTATTATCTCAAATTGTGTGGCTCGGGCGGCGGTGGCTTTTTGTTAGGTTTTGCCGAAGACCTCGACAAGGCGCAGAAGATGTTGCTTTCGCAAAATGTGGAGATCATACCCGTTTCGAGGTTTCAATAAGAAAAAAAACTCTTCGAATTTGCCGGTTAAGATCAAAACTTCAACCCAAAACTTGCCAGCAGCATGGCTTGTTCTTTTGCAGAATAATACCTGCCATTCACGGCAATCGTAAAATGCTGCAGCGGTTCATACTGGATTCCTCCCAACAAATAATCGATGTTGTTTGTAGCTGCAGAATGATACCGATCCCACCGAGCTAAAAGCGTGAATTTTGGCGCAAACAGCACCGATCCAAACACAGAAAAGGCATCTACATCTTTGGTGTTTTCAAAATCTAAATTGTTGATGTGGCTATATTCAGCGCCAAGCATAAATTGTTTTTGGCGAAAGCCTGAAAAAAAGCTGATCACCGATTTGTCGTCTTTTGTTGCCGTTGGTGCCGGAGCATAATCGGCATATAGTTTCAAAATCAATCCTTCCACCGGCGTGGCCTGCACATTGGCAGCATACAGCATTTTGCCCTGCTGATCCTGATATCTGAAAGGCCCTTCGCCATTGGTTACCGATAGTTGCACGAGCACATTTTCGTGCGGCTGCACGTCGAGCTGCGCGCCAAAGTCAGCCGGCGCACCCATCCTAAACTTTTCCTGCAACGTAACCTCCACATACCTGAAACCCCAAAAAACATCCTGCACCGTGAGGTATTGCGTGTTGAGCAACTGACCGAAACGAAGCGTAAAATGCGGACTCATCTGCCATTTTATCTCAGCCATCTTCAGATAAGCCGTGTATTTGCTGCCTTCAAAATATTCCACGCCAAGTGCATCGGGCAAATGTGTGAAATGGGTGGTGCGCGTTACATCGAGCATTATCTTGCCGCTAACGTGTTGGTTGAGATCGTGCTTGTAGCCGAGGATCCCCTGATTGAAACGAAAAGCAGCGCGAGGCTCTTCTTCGATCGCCTTTAGATTGTATTTAAAATCGGCAAATATTTGTCCGAATACGGTGCCGCGCGAAACAGGCGGAACCAAAGTGTCGGCAGCAGTTTGCGCACTTACTCTCTGAAAGCTGGAGCAAAACAGATAGATAAAAATAACAAAAATGATTTTTTTCATATGCTCATCATCGCAAAGCAAAAAAGCAGTGAGTTGCTTCTTCCTTGCGTACCGGCAAAAATAGTGAATTGTTGGGTTTGTAAAGAAGTCGGGTTTGGACAAGGCTACGGTGGCTGAGCCTGTCGAAGCCAGAGTCCGCTGTTGAACATCGATTGGTGAGCATAGTCGAACCAAGTCGAAGCCCTCGTCCACTTTATTTATACAGGCTCTTCCTGTTCTTATCCCAAAACGGTGTCATAAAAAGCAGGCTTAGCCTGCAAGAATAAATACAGCTTAGGTTGAGGTGGTTGAGCGTTGGTGGCTGAGCCTGTCGAAGCCAGCGAACCAGCTTTAAACATTTTAATTTAGATAAACAGAACCATCGCCACTGGTGCTTGTTAACTTTAAAATAAGAAACAAAATGATGCTTTTTGAAAAATATAATCTGGCCGGAACCACTCTGGCCAATCGTATTGTGATGGCGCCACTCACCCGTCGTCGTGCTGAAGAACCTGAGCTGGCGGCCAATGAATTGATTGCTGAATATTACCGACAGCGCGCCACTGCCGGATTGATCATAAGCGAGGGCAGCCAGGTTTCGCCGCAAGGTTATGGCTACAGCGGTTCGCCGGGATGCTATAGCCAGCCTCAAATTGAAGGTTGGAAAATAGTAACCAAAACCGTCCATGAGGCTGGTGGCAAGATTTTTCTTCAGCTCTGGCATGTGGGACCTTTTTCGCATCGGCTGCTGCAACCTAATGGTGATTTACCGTTGTCGGCATCAGCTGTTCAGCCTCCCGGCGAAGTACTCACACCACAGGGTCGGCTGCCTTACGAATTACCAAAACCAATGACGACCTCGGAGATTTACCAGTCCATTCGTGATTTTGGCCAGGCCGCACAAAATGCCATGACTGCTGGTTTCGACGGAGTGGAAATCCATGGAGCACATGCCTACATCATCGATCAGTTTATTATGGACAGCACCAACCACCGCACCGACGAGTTTGGAGGCATTGTTGCGAACCGCTCCAAATTTCTCTTTTTAGTAATCGAAGAAATCTTAAAATATCTGCCACCCGAAAAGGTGGGCTTGCGACTTTCGCCCGAAGGTTACCGCCCCGGTTTGTTCGATTCTGATGCACGAAAAACGTTTGGCTATATCATCGAAAAGCTAAACGAATATCGTCTGACCTACCTGCATCTTAGCGAACAGATGACGCCGGAAGAGCGCATCGAAAATGCTGAAAAGAGCTTTGTGCCGTATTATCGCAGTCTCTATCGCGGAACCTTGCTTTCGTGCGGCGGCCACAGCGGCGAGAGTGCGCGCCGGATGCTTGACGAAGGTCATGCCGATCTTATCGTTTTTGGCAAGCCTTTTATCTCCAATCCTGACCTGGTGGAAAGACTGCGAATAAATGCACCGCTGACTGCACCTGAAAAAGCTACCTTTTATCATGGCGGCGCCACGGGCTACACCGACTATCCGGCGATGAATCAAACAGCAAATAGGCTGGACTAAATGGTTTAGGAACTAAAGCTTTTATGTTTTTTGTATTGAAATAAAAATCAGCTTGCAAAGGTTATGATAGGAAAAATAGAACAATGACATTTCAACTAAACGGACAGGAATACATCGAGCTGATGAAGCTGCTAAAATTTATGGGACTGACGGATACCGGCGGTGATACCAAGCAAGCCATCGATGATGGGCTGGTGGAAGTGAATGGCCAGCAGGAATTCAGGCGACGATGCAAGCTGCGCTCAGGCGACGAGGTGGTATTTGAGGATACCACAATTACCATCGAGCCTTAAAAAAATCAAATTCCTTTCAAATCATAGCGCTACGCGTTATGCTAATGGTGTCGCCTCTTTGGGGCTGAAATACAAGATTCCCTTTGACAAGCTGGCTTCGATTAGCTGGCTTCGACTGGTTCGACTACGCTCACCAACCGAAGCTCAGCCACCACAGCCACCGCAGCCACCACAGCCACCGCAACCGCTTCAATTACCTCAAGCTAAATCGTTGCGATTTTCTTTTCCTCAATCCACTTCCGTGCATTTACAAAAGCTTCAATCCAGGGCGTAACCTCGTCATTGGTTCTATCGGATGGGTAATGTCCCCACTGCCAGGGTAGCAAGCTGCGCTCCAGGTGCGGCATCACGGCCAAATGGCGCCCGTCGTCGGAGGCAATGGCGGCGGCGGCATAAGGTGATCCGTTGGGGTGGGCAGGATATTCATCGTACGAATAGCGCATCGGGATGTTGTATTTGGCTTCGGATTCCGGAAAGGAAAACCTCCCCTCACCATGTGCCACCCATATCCCAAGCCGCGACCCTGCCAGCGACCGGAGCATAACCGTGTCGTTGTTTTCTATTTCTACATTTACAAATCCCGATTCAAATTTCCCGGAGGCATTGTGTAGCATTTTAGGATGCTGTGTATGATTTGGATAAATAAAGCCCAACTCGGTCATTACCTGGCAACCGTTGCAAACGCCAAGGCTTAGCGTATCGGGGCGATCGTAGAAATCCTGCAGTGCCTGGCGTGCTTTTTCGTTGTAAAGTAGCGCAGCAGCCCACCCTTTGCCGGCGCCAAGTACGTCGCTATTAGAAAACCCTCCCACAAAAACGATGAGATGAATGTCGCGAAGTGTTTCGCGTCCCTCGATCAGATCGGTGGTATGAACATCCTTCACGTCCATCCCGGCCAGATACATCGACCAGGCCATTTCGCGGTCGCCGTTCACGCCTTTCTCGCGGATGATGGCTGCCCGTATTCCCGATGGTTTTCGGCGATTCGCATCCAGTCCAAATTGTTGCAGCGTTCCTTCAAAGCCAGCCATAAACCGGTATTTCAGCGGCTGGCGTTTGTAATTTCCGAAACGCTCAAGCGCCAAGGCCGGCGTGGACTGATGACGGTCGAGCAGATAGGAACTCTTGTACCAGACATCGCGCAGCGAATCAATATCAAAATTATAGGAATGCATCAGATGATCGATGATGAGCTGCCTTTCGGCAATGGGGCGACCAATCGGGATGGCCTCCACTCCCACCGCAGCCAGTTGTTCAGCTACTTCATCGTCAAGGCGGGTCTGAATTATTACACCGGGCTTTTCGCTGAAAAGCACCTGAATGAGATCGTCCACATCCAACTTATTGAGATTTACCGACAAGCCGCCTGAAGTATTGGCAAAGTTCATTTCGAGCAAGGTAGTAATGAGTCCGCCAGCAGAAACATCGTGTCCAGCCAAAATCATTTGCTGATTGATGAGCTGTTGGATAGCATCAAAAGCGGTAGCAAAATAGGAAGGATCAGCCACCAAAGGCGTTTGTGTGCCCGGCTGATTTAATATTTGCGCAAAGCTGCTCCCACCCAATGCAAAAGCCGATTTGGAAAAACTTACCCAAATGATCTCGGTAGCTTCTTCCCGAATCAAAACCGGCTTAACTACTTTTCGGAAATCGCTCACTTCGGCTGCAGCCGAAATAATGACAGTGCCAGGCGAAAGTACTTTTTGTCCGTCGGGATAACGCTGGGTCATGCTGAGCGAATCCTTTCCGGTGGGGATATTGATGCCGAGTTTTATGGCGAAATTACTAACGGCTTCCACCGCCTGATAAAGCCGTGCATTCTCTCCGGGGTTGCGCGTCGGCCACATCCAGTTGGCCGAAAGCGAAACGCCTTTGAGGCCTCCTTCGATGGGTGCCCACACAATATTGGTGAGCGCTTCGGCTATGGCAAGCACGGCACCCTGCACGGGATTGATGAGCGAAGCCACCGGAGCATGGCCAATGGAGGTGGCCACTCCGCGAAAATCGTTGTAACTCAAAGCTGCCACTCCGCAGTTATTAAGCGGCAATTGCAGCTCTCCGGCACATTGCTGTAGCGCTACCTTTCCGGTAACGGAACGATCCACTTTGTTGGTGAGCCAGTCTTTGCAAGCCACCGACTCTAACTGAAGTACCGCTTCGAGGTATTCATCAATTTTATCAATGGTATAGGAAAGCGCTTCAAATTGCAATGGTTGCAGGGTATCTTCGAGAACGGTACGCGGAGGCTTGCCAAAAAAGTCGGTAAGATGAAGATCAATGGGATGAAGAGGCTGTGAGGATCGTGCAAACACGAGCCGATGGTCGCCGGTAACTTCGCCCACCTGATAAATGGGAGCGCGTTCACGCCGTGCTACTTCCTGCAAAAGCTTCAAGTCGGAGTTGCGGATCACCAGCCCCATGCGCTCCTGCGACTCGTTGCCAATAATCTCTTTGTCGGAAAGGGTGGAATCGCCAACAGGCAATTTCTCCACGTGAATGATGGCTCCTGATTCTTCGACCAGCTCCGAGAGACAGTTCAGATGGCCACCTGCACCGTGATCGTGCAAGGTTACGATGGGATTGTCCTCCTTTTCAGCCATAGCCCGCAAAGCGTTATAAACGCGCTTTTGCATCTCAGGATTGGAGCGCTGCACGGCGTTAAGCTCTATCTGATTGGCAAACTCGCCGGTAGCCACCGACGAAACGGCACCACCGCCCATCCCGATGCGGTAGTTGTCGCCACCGAGCACCACCACGGCATCGCCCGGTTCAGGAACATTTTTCAAGGCATCTTTCTCATATCCGTAGCCAATACCACCGGCCAGCATAATCATCTTATCATAACCATATTTTTGCTTCTCGCCGATGTGTTCAAAAGTAAGCACGCTTCCGCAGATAAGGGGCTGGCCAAACTTGTTGCCGAAGTCGCTGGCGCCATTAGAAGCTTTTATCAGCAAATCGATGGGTGGATGATAAAGCCAGGATCGCTCCGGGTTTTGTTGCTCCCACTGGCGGGCAGCTTCCAAACGCGGATAGCTAGTCATGTACACAGCAGTGCCGGCCAAAGGCATGCTGCCGATGCCGCCGGCCATGCGGTCGCGGATCTCGCCGCCCGTTCCGGTGGCAGCGCCGTTGAAAGGCTCTACTGTAGTAGGAAAGTTGTGCGTCTCGGCTTTAAGTGAAATCACTGATTGTCGATCGCTGAGCTCAAAAAAGGCAGCGGTATCCTGATGCGCAGGCGCAAACTGAACGATGGCAGGGCCACGCACAAAAGCAACGTTGTCTTTGTAGGCCGATACAATCTTGTTGGGATTTGCGGCAGAGGTTTTTCGTATCAACGAAAATAGCGAGTCGGGCATCTCCTTTCCATCGATGATAAAAGTGCCATTAAAAATCTTGTGCCGACAGTGCTCGGAATTGACTTGCGCAAAGCCATAAACCTCGCTGTCGGTGAGCGTGCGTCCCAGGCGTCGGCTAAGCTCGTTGAGATATTCCACTTCTTCATCGCTAAGCGCCAGACCTTCTTTTGTATTAAAGGTGGCAATATCGTGGATAGCTTTTATGGAATCCGGAGCGCGGTTGATGCTGAAGAGCTGCTGGTCGAGCTGCCGGTAGTGCGCCGAAAGCATCGGATCGTAGGCTGGCTGATTAGACGTAGCAACTGTAAACACCTCCATCCGCTGCAGGCTCGCGATGCCCATGTTGCGGGCTATCTCCACCGCGTTGGTACTCCAGGGCGTGATCATCTCTTTGCGTGGCCCTGTGAAACTTCCCTTCACAACATCCTCCTCAACGAGCAATGCGCCGCCAAGCAGCCAGGTTAATTTTTTAATATCATCAGAAGTGAGCGCTGCCGAAGATTCGAGCGCATACACTTTATCGTCCTGCCTAAAAAAGCTGATCATAGTTTTTGTATTAAAATGAAAATATCAAAAAGAAATCAGGTGCAAAAATAGGTGAATGTTTAGAAGGAAGCGGGTAGCGGTTAGAAGTTGGGAAGAAGAAAGAAGTCAGAGATGAGAGGGGAGATGTGAGAGATGAGAGGGGAGAAGTGAGAGATGAGAGGTGAGAAAAGGGAAGTAGTAAGGAGTAGATAGAAATTGGAAGGCACTTGTAGAAAAGACCATTAAAACCCATCCCTTGTTCCTTTTACGCGTCGGTGGCGTTTATTGTGGTTATTAAAAATTAGCGGAAATTCGCTCCATTGGCGGTAATTCGCGGACGGTGGTTTTATCAAAGTATTCATTTAATTGGCGGGAATTCGCGGACTATTCATTTATCCTTTTATAAAATCCTACATTTTTGAGTGGGCAAAAGGAAAAGTTCTATTTTCGCGGCTTGAAATCATTTTGCCACCTTAGCTCAGTTGGTAGAGCAGCGCATTCGTAATGCGCGGGTCGAGGGTTCGAGTCCCTTGGGTGGCTCTATAAGAGGAGGCTTTCGGGTCTCCGTTTTTTTTTGCAAAAATAATTTTCACTATTTGCTTGGCAGAAATTAGAAAAGAAATATCTTTGCACTCCGTTTACGGGGAACAGTTCAGAAAAATTATGGGAGTTTAGCTCAGTCGGTTCAGAGCATCTGCCTTACAAGCAGAGGGCCACTGGTTCGAATCCAGTAACTCCCACACAAAAGCCACCTCTTCAGGGGTGGCTTTTTGTTTTGGTAACATTTTGGTTTTTAACGTTCACTCGCCTCAAACAATAGAATGCTTTAGCTGCCGATTGACTTATTATTACACAATTTCTCAATTCTTCCATGAGTCACCCGGTGAATGCTGTCTGAGCGTGGAACAAAATCCCAAACCTCCATCGGCTCGCCTGGCGATATTCACGGCGTGACTTTTCATTTCCGGCGGCAGTCACACCGTGAATGCTGTCCGAGCATAGAACAAAATTCCAAACCTTTATCCGCTCGCCTGGCGTTAATCACCGGGTGACTTATCCTCCAGGCGTTAGTCACTTCGTGAATGCTGTCCGAGCATAGAACAATATTCCAAACCTTTATCCGCTCGCCTGGCGTTATTCACGGTGTGACTTTTCAGTTTCCGGCGGCAGTCATACCGTGAATGCTGCCTGAGCATGGAACATTATTCCAAACCTTTTTCCGCTCGCCTGGCGTTATTCACGGCGTGACTTTTCAAATTCCAAACGGTAGTCACCCCGTGAATCATGTCTGAACCTGAAACAGCTACTTTTATCTGCATACCAACCGCCCGGAGTTATTCACGGGGTGACTTTCCGTCGATAATAAAAAAGCCCGCTTTGCCTTGGCGGCAGAGCGGGCTAAGTTTGTTACTGGTAGTCAAAAGATATCATTGAGCTGAAGCCTTTACAGGCCAAAACTTATTACAAGCTATTCGAGCCTTTTTCATTATTCAAATTCTTTGGCTAAAAATAGCATGATTTCCTTCAAAGTTAGTCTTCCTGCTCAGTTTTTCCACTTTTCCATTTGCGTACTCCGTAAGCTGCGGCCAGCGTGGCGAGCACCAGCAGGCCTTCGCCTATGGGTGCCCCACCGCCGGGAACGTTGGTATTACCGCCATGTCCTCCCGGAGGAGGAGGAGGGTTACCGTTTTGTCCGAACAGAGGTACTGCGAAACTGATGACCAGTGCCACCAGTGAAATCCTGAATATGTTGATGAAATTTTTCATATCTAATGTCTTTTTATGGGTTATTAGTTAGCCTGAATAAAAACTTTCTGTGTGGCAATGCCTTCCTGGGTGCTCACTTTCACGATGTACCAGCCGATGGTGAGGTTGGCGTTGACTTGTGTCAGACCATCCATCAAAACGTTTTTAGCAAAAACTTTCTGTCCGGTGACGTTGTACATTTCCACCTGGGCGTCTAGTGCCTTTTCGCTGCTGAGGTAGAGGCTGCTGCCATTTGCATAAATGTTCATTCCCTCACTAGAGCCATCGATGATGCCAGTGGTAGTAACTGCATGAAGCTTAAAGCGCATCGGATCGTCGGAAGGATCGGCAATGAAGCTGTAGGTTTCACCAGCTGACAACTCCGTAAACTTATTGGCAAAAGCATCTTCGAGCGTCAGGCTTGTGATGCCAGCCTCTTTAACAAAACCATCGACAGCAAAAGTGATGTTTTGTGATTCCTGAACGGTGAAACGCACCGGTATAATGGTGGTTTGGCCATTAGGACTGAAAACATATTTGGAAACCCACACCTCATCGTCGGTGGTGGCACAGAGGTAAGGAATGGTAGTGACGGGATAGAAATAGCGGGCATCGTGTTGCCATTCATAATTGGTGGATGCTTCCTGATTTGTTTGCAGCAGCAGCTTCACGGCCAGGTTGTCGGCAAAGCGGGCTTCTACTGTAAGCTGTGCTACGGCTGACTTCAGACCATTGCTGCCGTGTGTTTGATCGGCTGTTTTGAAGGTAAGAGAAGATGTCCCATCCTCAGCATATACAAAAATACCTTGTGCTACGTCGAGTTCTGACCCCATGTCTTCCCATGCTCCGTTGGTGGGGTTCATCACCTTGGGCGACGAAACTGTTGTATTGGTTACATCAGCCCAGGTAACTTTGGATGGGTATGGGTTGCCTATCAGGTTCCAGCCGGTGTTGGAATTGGAAAGCGTTGGGCTATAGGAAGCGGCTGCATTGAGCGTGCCCTTGGCATTTTTAATTCCGGCATTGGCAATGGCGTAAGCAACAAGATATCCTGTGCCCGGATCGAAATTATCGAAAAGTTCTGGTGGGTTAGACGTATCGTGGTAGTTAAGCCAGTAATTTGTAGTCTGATCGTAAACGTAGAAGTCATCTTCGTCTGCAATGGGAGCAAAGTTGGATGAAGCGATGGGACCAGCAACAGGAGGTGCAATGGCATACCAGCCATCGGGAGCACCGATAGCACTGTAGCCGGTAATTGCTTTCTTGAAGAATGTTGACCCGCTGATGGTGAGGTTTTCGCCTCCAAGAAGTGTAGCACCATTTTCTATAATCAAACTATTGCATGTTTCTGCAGCAGCAATGGTTGGATAATATGTAGCTGATTCATTTATCAATGCATTAACAGTTGCTGAGGGAATTTGAACATCCCAATTTCCTGCAGCATTCCAGTCATTACTTTCTGCTCCTGACCATCCCGCTCCGAAAACACCAAGATTATAAAAATGATCTATGTCAAAGACAATCCACTCCGAATTATTTGCATCGGTTCCGGAAGAGCTTGCCCAATCAGTGTTCCCGCTGGTGACAGATAATTTTCTTACAAGTGTATAATCTAAAGTAGCATTAGTAGTGCCTGCAACATCCCATGCAGGTACAGGCCTCTCTCCAATAATTCCAATCACATCAATTGAGATTCCGTCATACACAAGCTCGATTGCATCATCACCGTTAAAGTAGGTTACTGTATTAGAAACATCACCTTTTGCAATTATGGCTGGATCTGCACCAGCATTGTAGATTATAAAAGTCTGGCCGCTGGCAAGAGTTGTTGTTCCTGTCCATGTGTATTTTGGTATTAATCCCCCATTAGAGTAAAGATTAACGGTAAAATCAGATAAATCGATGCTTGTAGCTTCTCCGTTATAGATCTCAAGGGCTTTGTTGTTACTACTTCCTTCAAGGTATTCAGAGAAAAATACTTTGGGTGCAGGCGGAGCGTCGTCTGTTGTTGCTTCAGCCTGCGGCACATTCCCATCGGTTTTATAATTGATTTCCGCGCCTGATCCATTGTAAGGATAAATTTTAAAGAAATACTGCGTTGAAGCAGACAACCCGGTAAACTCATGTATTTCATCGCCTGTGGGAATGTTTTGCACCAGCAGGGCATCGTTTTCGGGCGTGCCATCAGCTGGGTCAACAATGTCCTCATAACTCGTGGCGCTACCTTTAATAAGATATCCGGCTGCCGCAGGAACAGCATCTTTCCAAATAACTATAATTGTCCTGCTTGAGCTGGCTTCAGCTTCAAAACCGGAGGGATGATTTGTTGGCTCAATCACGGGATCGGTTACGGTATAACTTTGTTCAGGTGAAGTTGCATCGTCAGCATCATTATCAAGAGCATAAACCACATAATACACAGTCACTCCATTCGATTGGGCTGGAATATCGGTAACTGTCTTGAAAGTATCACCACTAGTATTTGTCATTGAAATAGTTGTGCCCAAACTTCCTGAAGTTGTTCCCCAATGTAATTCAACACCTTCAACTGTTCCATCACTATCAGTAACATCAGCCGATACGCTGACCGTTGTTGATGAGGTAATGCCGGTAGCTGGTGTCTGAACAATGTTTGTGATTACCGGATTTTGATTTCCACCGGTGGTTGTTACCATTATCTCGTTGGAATTTGCGCTGGTGCCATTTGCATTGGTGGCACGTACAACATAATAATAGGTAGTAGCAGCGTCAAGATCAGTAACTGCGTATGATGTTACGTTGCCAACATCCAGATTTTCATAACCAGAAACAAATGAAACCGCACCACCGTAAGAAATCGAGACATCATCAAAAGCTAAGTTTCCTGCGGATTTAGTGTAAGTAAACCTGAACTGAATTAAATCAGAAGGTAATGCAGGTGTTGAGGAACTATTGTATGTTATAGTAGTTCCGGTTGTAGGTAGGGGTACAATATTTTCCATCATTACCCAATCTGTTCCATCGAAACCTTCTACCAATAGTGCACTAATAGCATCTGTTGTCTGGCCTTTGATCCAAAAACTTAATGAAGTAGCAGCGCTGGCTAAAATTGGAGTTAGTACGTTATCACCACTACTATCAAATTTCAAAGAAGGTATAGCAATTCCAGAACTTGCTGCAGTAGTATAAGTACCAACTCCAGTAAAAGTCCAACCTTCAGGTTCTGTTGTCCCACCATCAAATCCTTCTTCTAAGGTTAAAGCACCACCTGTTGATGAATAAACATCAAGATTGTATCCTGTTGCACCTGAAACTGCATTCCAGTTTGCTGTAAAGCCGTTTACGCCAACAGATGTTGCATCTGTTGCAAGGGGAGCATCCGGTGCAGGTGGGGCAGTAACGTCTCCGCTGCACGTTACAGTTTGCGCAGTAGCTCCGGCAGATGAAGCAGTAATTACTTCATCGTTATAATCTCCGGCAGATAATCCAGCTTTTAGGCGGACATAAATAGTTGTTGAGGAAACCACTCCACTAGCTTGTGTGAGTGTAATCGGGCTGGTGTAGCCACTACCTGATGTTTCAGAAATTTCATAGTCAGCGGGTGCTGCAATTGAAATATCCACATCAAGATTACTACCTGCCACCGTGAAAGTTTGCTCTGCTGATGGGCCTGAGCCTATAACATAGGTGAAGCCGGAGAGCGAGATTGGATTAACTGTTATGGTTGGAGGTGGCGGGCCTACGCTATAAGTGACTTCCAATTTCTTTAAATAAAGCGCTTTGGGGGTTGTGGGAGTCCAAGTTATCAATACTTCGCCCGACCCCGATCCCGTAAACGAATATTCTACGTTTGCATCCGTCAAAGAGTAACTTGCAGGTGAAAAAGCACTTCCTCCAACAGAAACAGATACTGTACTAACAATGCTGGCAGCACCGGAAGTGGAGACCTTTACTGAAGTTATGGTGCCAGGAAAACTAGATGTCGACAAAGAAAGCGCAGTTGCAGGAGAATTCTTAGATCCAAATTGTTGTCCTTTTGCAGCCAAATAGCCCCAATACGCACCACCAGTGGCAGCAGCAGTCCAATCAATACCGCTTAGGATTTCTGTATCATACGCTGTCCAGGTTTGGCTGGTTATCTCATGTGTGTAAGTCGTCTGCCCCCAGGCACTCCCGCCCAAAAAGAGCAGCACGATGAGTGTTGTTGTTAATCGTAGTATTTGTTTCATAAATTTAAAATTTTAGAAGTTTGTGTTTATGAGATTTGTTTTGTTGTTGTTATTTCAAAAGATGAAACCAGGCGCTCTAAGAAATCTGTTTTTAGATCATAGCCTACAAAACTAACTATTATGTTGTTCCAAAACCATGATTGTTAACAAGCTTTGTGATTATATTTCCCTGGGCTGGTTTGGTTTGGTTTCGGCTTGGTTCGACTTGGTTCGACTTGGTTCGACTTGGTTCGACTTGGTTCGACTTGGTTCGACTTGGTTCGACTTGGTTCGACTTGGTTCGACTACGCTCACCAACCGACGCTCACCAACCGACGCTCACCAACCGACGCTCACCAACCGACGCTCACCAACCGACGCTCGCCAGCCGACGCTCACCAGCCGACGCTGGCTTCGACAGGCTGACTTCGACAAGCTCAGCCACCGCAGCCACCAGATCCACAACAGTCACCGGACTTCAACTACGCTGGTTTCGACTACGCTCAACCACCGCAGTCACCGGAGCCCTAAGACGTAATGTTGTTTCTATTCAAACTCCTTCAAGAACTGTTTCAAGTTCGCTGAGCGAAAACTGAAATTGTTTTGAGATTTCGGTTTCATTTAACAATGAACACTGAATTATTTATTCGTCAAGTTTAAAGAGTTTTATCAGGTTATTATTAATCTGTTTCAAAACCTTACTATCTGTTTTTCCCAATAAGCCAATGGCAAGTAGCTTATCAATGGTTGCAATTTTTGAAAGCCTGATGAGCGATTCTTTTTTAAGCCCGTTTCTGACAGAAGGTTTTAAAACGATGTCGGTTTCGTCCTTCCACTTTAGCTGTGTGGAGATAAAAGCTAAAGTTAAGTCCATTTCGCCGTCTACAAGCACCAGGGCTGGTCGGTTGGTTTTACCTGATAAATCGGTAAAAGGAAACGGAATAAGAACAATGTCTCCTTTCTGCATCAGTATTTTTCTTTTAAATCTTCGACAGAATAGAGGTTTTCTTCATTCTTTAAAAAATCGTAGGTTTTTGATTGGCTCACCAGTTTTTCGATTCCCTTTTGCAAAACTTCTTCCTCGTATTTTTTATGAATGAAGTCGGCAAAATCAGCTACTTCGCGCACTTTATCATGAGGAAGCCGGGCTAAAGTTTTTAGCGTCTTGTGTATTAATGATTCATTGAGCATAAGTAGCAGGGTTTTGCATGTTTTTGCCCAGCGCAAAAGCGCAAGGTGTATTAAATTTATTTTGCCGTGTGGTTTGTTTTGGGTTCAAAAATACAATTTCCTTTTGAATTGCCGCAGGCTTTAGCTTGAGAAAATATAATTGCATGAATTTTCACAGGCTTAGCCTGCTTTTTTTATAAATCTTTGTGTAAGGAAAACAGGCTAAGCCTGTAGAAATAAAACAGACGAGGTACAACCACGTCCAAACACCCATTCCGAACACCCATTCCGAACACCCTTCCAAACGGGCTGGCTTGGTTCGACTTGGTTCGACTTGGTTCGACTTGGTTCGACTACGCTCACCAACCGACGCTCACCAACCGACGCTCACCAACCGACGCTCAACCACCACAACAACGGGCTTCGACGGTTTCGACAGGCTGGCTTCGACAGGCTCAGCCACCTGGTTTTCCTGTTTATGAACAGGAATTTATCTGGCTTTTATGCTCACCTGCTGCACGCCTTCATCGGTTTTGTAGTCGATGGTAGTGCCACTGCCGGTGTAGCCGAATATTTTGAAATAATAAGTGGCGTCGGGCGTAAGTGAGCCAAAGGTGCAGGTACCCACGCCATAATCGACGTTGATGTTGTCAGAGTCATCGGTTACAGAAATGCCATCCACAGGTATGTCGATATTTTCAAAACCCGTGCTGCTCATGCGTACCAGGTAGCCGTCGGGCTTGGTGATTCCGGTAGCATCCGTCCAACTGAGGGTAATGCAATGCGCCGAGAAGTTGCTCGCATGCTGCTCAGGTTCTGGCGCCAGACCTAATCCTACGCCCCATATTTCATACACAAACTCCGGATGGTCGATAAATGGGTTGCGATTGTGTTGAATAGCATAGATGGCATTGTTGCGAGCGATTTCTTTATCGGAAACCGGATCGTTTTCGTGCCATTCGCCCAGCATATTCAAAAACCATTCTTCGTAAACCGGGAAACTATTATGCAATAGCACATCACTACTCCAAGTAGCAATTACATTTTCGTATCGGGTAGCCATGTAAAAATAGTTGCGGGCAAAGTCACCTTTGTATTCATCGATGGGCTCAAACACAGTTTTTCCAACATATTCAGGCACGCTACATGGCCCGAGTTTGCTACCGTTGCCGGAAATCCAGGTAGCCGACATTACTTCGCCAAAAGGATAATTACCGCGCATGCCATTTGCTTTGCCATCGGTGGGTACCAGATGAAACAAGTCGGTGTTCATAGGCGAAGTATTACCGAACCAGCTTTTGGGAAACGAGTGTTCACGGTTGTAGCAATCGCATTCGTTAGAGTAATTACCACACTGGTTGGTGACAAAAGTAAAGGAGCAATTGGAATACATGTCCCATACTTTTCCGTCGATTCCTTTATCAGTGGTTTGGAAAGCTGTCCACAAATAGTCATAAGATTTCATCGTGTGACCTTTGATGACATTATAGAGGGCAGTTTTTAATTCAGCGCCCGCTTTTCCGTTAGCTGTATTATAATAGCCCGCTGGTGGCTGTGCATGTAGCAATGGCTGCACGCAAAATATTGCCAGAAAAACGAGAAAGTGTAGCGCTGTTTTTTTCATGCTAATGAATATTTACACCGCCCGCCGACGGCTGTTTTTTGTAAAACTTATTTGAAATTTTCTCTTTTGGAACTTATTTGTGATTTGTCCTTTTGGGATTTATTTGCCTTTTGTCCTTTTGGAACTTATTTGCCTTTTGACCTTTGTAATTTGGAATTTTATTGCGCCACCTTATCCACATGCAGCACGCCAGAGCCAGTTTTGTAGCGGATGTCGGCGCCACTTCCGGTGTAGCCAAAGATTTTGAAATAATAACGCTGTCCGGAATTAAGCTCACCAAAGATGCACTTTCCTATGCCATAGGCTACATTTTTGTCAAAAAAATTGTTGGCGAAAGCGACTCCGTTTTGCGGATTCACGATGTCGTCGAAACCGAGGTCGCTCATGCGCACCAGATATCCGGCAGGCAGCACGTCGCCGCCAGCATCTTTCCACTGCAAAGTGATGGTTTGCGTTGAAAATCCGGTAGCATAATTTGCGGGTTCAGGCACCACGCCGTCGCCCCAGATGGCATCGACAAATTCGGGATGATCGACAAACGGGTTGCGGTTGTACTGATAGAGGCTGTAGATAGTTTCGTTGCGTTCCGCCTCGGCAGCATCCACGGGATCGGCGGTATTCCATTCGACGAGGGTAGATAAAACGCCCAGATATCCAAAGCCGTTGGATGAAGTGCCCGTTATGTTGTCCATAATTACGAGGTCAGGTTCGCCGGGCGCGCCGCCTTCGTAGCGCGTGCTCATATAAAAAATGGCGCGGGCTATGTCGCCTTTCACGGCGTCGCGCGGTTCCCATGTGTGGGTGGTGGCGTAGCAGCCGATGGCTTCATGGTGCGGCGTACCGCCATTGTCGAAGTCTTTGTTGCCTCGGCTGGTGTTGACGGTGACATCAGCAGGTCGCAAGGCATGCAGATCGGTGCCGGGACCGTTGGAGGTGCCGAAACCACCATGCGACTGTGGCCACAGATGCTCACGGTTCCAGCCATCGACACCACTGTTGAAATCAGTTTTGGGAATGGAGATACCTTTGTAGATAAGCATGATCAACGATTGATCCTGTGGATCTTCGTCGAGATTCTTCAAGGCAGTTTTCACAGTTTCGTAATTGATTTCGTGGTGCGCATTAATTATGTTGTGCAATGCCGATTTGAGTGCTTCGCCGTGCAGATTAGCAGCATCGTTGTAATATCCGGACGGGATTTGCCCTGCTGCACTCATCCACACCAGGCATAGCGCAACCAGCCAGGAGGTAGTTTTCATAAAGTAAGAATGTTATTCAGAAATATCCGCGGCGAAAGTAATGATTCCGGTGGGCTTTTTTTGTTTTTTTAATGAAAGGTCTCAGATGAAACGCTGAAGTTCAGCTTAGGCTTGGCCTAAGCTGCATCTATTCCTGCAGGCTGTGCCTGCATATCGTGGTGGAAGAGAACAGGCTAAGCCTGTAAGAATAGAACGGACGAGGTACAACCTCGTCCAAACACCCATCTTGCCAAAACGTCCGTCCAAACCCGATGTTCAGCTTAGGCTTGGCCTAAGCTGCATCTATTCTTGCAGGCTGTGCCTGCTTTTTTATAAAATCATTGTGTGATGAAAACAGGCTAAGCCTGTAAAAATAATACGGACGAGGTACAACCTCGTCTAAACACCAATCCTATACAACCGTACAAACACCCGTCACGCTCAAGCCACCACCAGAACTTCTATTAACCATCAGTAGGTTTTCCAGATAAAGTCCACTTTAATTACATCAATCACCGATTCTAAATCGGCATAATTCCTTGCACTTGAATAAAGATAGTCTTCGGGCTTTACGACAATCCCACTCTTAACCGGATTGTTATGGATATAGTTAACCTTCTGTTCGATGAACTTTTGACTATAAATCAGCTCAGCGTGGTTTTCGTGTGTCCATATTTGATTTTCCTGATTGCTCTTTAGCATGCCGTGATATGCAAAAACTACCCTCAACCAATCTCTTCGGCTTTCGCTACCATTTTCAATAAAATCAATGAACTGCCTACTCGTGAATCTTTTAAAATCTCTGATAATACCACTCAGGTCATCATTTTCACTTTGCGCTAAAAGATGCATATGATTCGACATGATCACATAAGCAAAAAGGTTAAGTCCTTTTTTCTCTTGACAAAATTTCAGGCTATCAATTACAATGTCACGATAGACTTTACGTGTAAAAAGATCAACCCAACCGACAATTTGAAATGTAAGAAAGTAGGTTTTATTCTGGTCTGATATCCTGTAACCTGAAGACATATAGATTTGATTTTAAAATGTTAATGGCAAATTTATCAGAATTTACCAATTAATAAAATCAGGCATTAAATAAAAAACTTCAGATGGCTAAAAGTCTGCTTTTTTAATTAATAGTTTAAAAGCCGTTCAGCTTAGGCTGAGCCTAAGCTGCATATATTCTTGCAGGCTGTGCCTGCCTTTTCATGAAATCGTTGTACGATGAAAACAGGCTAAGCCTGTAAAAATAGAACAAACGAGGTACAACCTCGTCCAAACAACCGTCTCGCCAAAACGCCCGTCTTGTCAAAACAGTTATTCCAAACCCCGATTACTTCAAATGAAACGCAGAAGTGCAGCTTAGGCTTGGCCTAAGCTGCATCTATTCTAGCAGACTGTGCCTGCTCCTTTTTATGAATCCAATGTGCAATAAATACAGGCTAAGCCTGTAAGAATAGAACGGACGAGGTACAACCTCGTCCAAACACCCGTCTTGCCAAAACACCCGTCTTGTCCAAACAACTGTTCCGAGCCCCGATTACTTCAGATGAAACGCTGAAGTGCAGCTTAGGCTTGGCCTAAGCTGCATCTATTCTAGCAGACTGTGCCTGCTTTTTTATGAAATCGTTGTGGAAGGAAAACAGGCCAAGCCTGTAAGAATAGAACGGACGAGGTACAACCTCCTCCAAACATCCGTCCTGAAAACCCATTCCCTAAATAAAAATCACTTCAGATTAAACACACGTTTTACCCAATTGGGGAGGACAATGGCGCCGATGAAGATATAGGGATAATAGCTCACGACACGCCAAAGTAAAGCCAGCACTACTGTGAGGCCGATGGGAATAAAGTCGCCCAGGAAGTCGGAGAAGAGGTATTCGGCCACGCCACTGCTGCCGGGTGTAGGACTGATGAGCAGAATTACCCACATCACCAGCTGACGTGCATAGATGAGCAGATGCTGGCTCACCGGCGTAACGCTCATGATAAGGAAATTTACTACCCAGAAGCGCGCTGTCCAGGAGATGAACGTCGACAGGTAGGCTCTGAACCAGAAAAGAATGGGTTTGCCGCGCATCTCGTGTGAGGTAGTGATGATGTCGTCGCCGGCTTCACCAGCCTTGGGACGCCACTTGCGCAAAAACGGCAATTTAAAGACCCTGAGCAAAATCCATTTGAAGCCACGCGGACGGATAAACACACCGTAAGAGATGATGGCAGTAAGCGCCACAATGAAAATGTATCCCAACAAAAAGATGCCCTCCACACCCAGTTGCGTATTCATAAAAAGGTAACTCTTGGCGCTGGTGAAAAGAGTACGAGCCCCAACCAAAAGAAAGATCACCGGAACCATGGTGATATAAAACAGTTCGTCGAGCAGCGCAGTGATCATTACTATGGCCGTAGAGCGCCCCGGGCTGATGCCTTCCTTGCTGACGATAAACAGCGCCGCCGCCGATCCTCCCACCACGCTCGGCGTTACCGAAGAGGCAAACTCCCAAAGCATAATTACATCAAATGCACGCCGCCACGACAGTTGCTTGTCGGTGAGCAGCCTTATGCGATACATGTAGGCAACGTCGCGCGTTACCATCATCAGTATGGCTATAAATATCCACAGCGATGAATAGTAGGTCCAGCGGATTTTGTAGAATGGCTCCGGGTCGAAGTCGCGAAACACCAGAAAAGCCACCACACCCAGCCCTAATAGTACCGGAATGATAACCCGGCGGAATTTGAAAATGCGCAGAATCTTATGCTCCTGATGCGTCATGGTGTTGATGATTGCCTTTTGGTAACAGCTTTATTTAGAGTTTGCAAAAGTCTTAAAAATATCTGTGTTTCAACTGCCGAAAGCTCAAATTTTATAAAATATCCAACCAGCAATATTCTGGTTTTTAAAACACAGACAATTTTAACGCTGACTTGCCGGAAGCATTGTCATAATCCTTGATCATATTATTACCAATAAAAAAAGATTTGCAATGATGGTTTTCACCAGAAAAGAAAGCAAATGGTAACGATCCGAACCATCCCACCAAGCCATTATGTCGCGCTGAAAAAAGCTCACACTGCCACATTGACGGCTAAAACAATGTCAAAACCAGTGAATTTTGATTGGTACAGATATTGAAAAAACCACTTCAGAAATCAATAAAACAATTATAATAACAACAATTAGAAAGGAGTAACCCTATGACAATGATGAGATTTAATCCACATTCAGAACTTGCCGATTTGTTTGACGACTTGTTTGGCAATCAGAAAAGAGAAAAAATGGAGCGCCGTCAGTACGACTGCTCACCGTCGACTAACATCCTGGAGACCAACGATGATTTTAAACTTCAGGTGGCCATTCCAGGCGTGAAAAAAGAGGATGTAAAAATTGATCTTGAAAAGAACATCCTGAACATCTCTTCCGAAAAGAAAGCTGAAGAAACCACCAAAGAAAACGAGAAATACACCCGCCAGGAGTTTGCTTTTGGCACTTTCTGCCGCTCGTTTACGCTGCCCGAAACCATCGACACCGACAAGATAAAAGCCGAAGTGAAAGATGGAATCCTCACAGTAACACTTCCCAAGAAAGAGGAAACACGCATCAGCAAACAAATCAACATCAAATAATTCCGATCTCATCGGATAGAAAAACGGCCACCTCGCAAGAGATGGCCGTTTTTTTGTTTTATTAAAAAGATGAAATGAATAAATCCCAAAAACCAAAAGCCAAGCTCCAAATAAATTCCAAAATCCAAAAAATCAATACTCAAAGCCTCTACGAAAATTTGAAATTTCTTTGTTGATATTTATTTATGATTTGACAGTTGTATTTTGGAGCTTTGCCCCCTTACACCTTGCTCATATCGATATCAAATTTTATCTCTTTCTCCGACGATGAGCAATGCAAAACGCATTGTTCGCAGATGGAAAGCTCGCCGCGCAGACGTTTTTTTATCATGTCGTCGATGCGTATCTTCAGCGGCTCTATGCGTATGGTGTTTATCACCTCGGCGGCAAAAGCATACATCAGCAGCATGCGGGCGTTATCTTCACCAATGCCACGCGACTTGAGATAAAACATGGCTTGCTCATCAAGCTGGCCGATGGTGGCGCCATGGCTACATTTCACGTCGTCGGCATAAATCTCCAAAAAAGGTTTGGTGTTCACCACAGCTTTGTCGGTAAGCATGATGTTCTTGTTGTTCTGGTAGGCATTTGTTTTCTGCGCATCGCGACGCACCAAGATATGACCATTAAAAACAGCGTGAGCCATGTCGTCGACAATACCTTTGAAAAGTTCATTGCTATAGCAGTTTGGAAACGCATGATCGATAAAAACGTGGTTATCCACATGCTGCTCTTTATCTACCAAATACACGCCCAGCACGTTGGCCTCACAACCGGTGCCGCTCAGCGTCACGTGGTTTTCGTTGCGAATCAGTCCACCGTTGAGGGTAATGGCATTGGTCGAAAGACGGGCATCGCGTTGCAAATCGAAAAACATGGTGTTGATGAGCGTGGAGACGTCGTTTTTGTTTTGCAATTTATAGTGATCGAGCGAGGCATTGGCACCAATAAATACTTCCGTCACCGTATTGATGAGACTTCGCTGTTGATCTACCGAGTCGTCGCACTGAACCAACTGAAGGCTGCTGTTTTTGCCCAGAATTACCAGGTTATGATTCATCACAAATATATTTTCGTTGTGATGAATAATGTTGACCACCTGCAACGGCATCTCTACCTGCACATTGTCGGGAACATAGATAAACACACCGTCGCTGGCAAAAGCGTTGTTGAGCGCCACAAAACCATTTTTCTTATCAAAAGCAATTTTACCATAGTGCTCCCCTACGAGTTCAGGATATTTCTGAAAAGCATCGGCCAGACTACCTATGACAACGCCATCGCTACGCTGGTGCAATGAGGAGCCGTTGCCGGAGATATACCAGCCGTTGAGCTGCGAAATCATCTCCGTTTTCAGATGCGGGATGTTACATTCGAAAATGTGATCCAAATCCACCTTTTCATTTAAGGCAGGCTCGAGGTAGTAATTATAATCATGCTCGAGCACCTTGCTAACGTCAGTGTTGCGCCAGTTTTCGATACGTGCATTCGGAAAACCGATCTCATCGAAAACCCCGAACGCCTCCTGACGCCGCCGTGTAATTGCGGGTGTATCGTGGCGGGTAATCAGCTGCTGATGCTGCTCAAAAAGCTGCGTCATCTGTTGACGCAATGTCATTTTATCTGTGTTAATTTCCATTGGATTCTTTAGTCTTTCAACCAGTCGTAGCCTTTGGCCTCGAGTTCCAGAGCCAGTTCTTTACCACCGGATTTTACAATTTTACCATCAAAAAGTACATGCACAAAGTCGGGCACGATATAGTCGAGCAGGCGCTGGTAGTGCGTAATAACAACCGTTGCATTCTCGTCGGTTTTCAGCGCGTTCACGCCGTTGGCCACAACTTTTAGGGCGTCGATATCGAGCCCCGAATCGGTTTCGTCGAGTATGGCAAGCTGGGGGCGCAGCATGGCCATCTGAAAAATTTCATTTTTTTTCTTCTCACCACCCGAAAACCCTTCGTTTACCGAGCGAGTGGTAAGCTTGGTCTGAATGCCCACCAACTTCTTGGCGCTGTCCATCAGCTTGAGAAATTCGCCGGCAGAAATCTGCTCCAGGCCTTTGTATTGTCGTATCTCATTGATAGCTGTCCGCATAAAGTTGGTGATGCTCACTCCCGGAATTTCCACCGGATATTGAAACCCAAGAAAGATGCCTTCGCGCGCGCGCTCTTCGATATTCAGTTCGTTGATGTTTCTGCCTTTGTAGTATATCTCTCCTTCGGTGACGTCGTAAATTCCTTCGCGGCCTGCAATCACCGCAGCAAGAGTTGATTTGCCGGATCCGTTGGGTCCCATGATGGCGTGCACCTCACCAGCTTTAACTTCCAAATCGAGACCTTTGATGATTTCGCGTCCGGCAATGGATATATGCAAATTTTTGATTGATAACATCGTATGTTTTTCTTTTTTAAATTTCTAAATAATAAAATCTTTTGTCTTTGGCGAAAGCCCCTCTCCTACCCTACACTGCCTTCCAGGCTAATGGCCAGAAGTTTTTGAGCTTCCACGGCAAATTCCATGGGCAGCTTTCGCAGCACCTCTTTGGCGTAGCCATTCACGATAAGTCCGATTGCGCCCTCCTCGCTTACACCGCGCTGTTTGCAATAAAAAAGCTGGTCTTCCGAAATTTTGGAAGTGGTAGCTTCGTGCTCCACAATAGAGGATTTGTTTTCGTTATGAATGTACGGAAAAGTATGTGCACCGCATTTGTCGCCCAGCAGCAGTGAGTCGCATTGCGAAAAATTACGGGCATTGTCGGCACGACGGCTCATACGAACCAATCCGCGGTAGCTGTTGTTGCTGTGGCCGGCCGAGATGCCTTTGGAAATAATGGTGCTGCGGGTATTCTTACCCAGGTGTATCATCTTGCTGCCGGTGTCGGCCTGCTGGTAATTGTTGGTAACGGCCACCGAATAAAACTCGCCCACCGAATTGTCGCCCAAGAGGATGCAACTGGGATATTTCCATGTAATGGCCGAACCGGTTTCTACCTGCGTCCATGATATCTTGCTGTTGGCGCCACGGCAGATGCCCCGCTTAGTAACGAAATTATAAATGCCGCCTTCGCCTTTGGAGTTGCCGGGATACCAGTTTTGCACTGTCGAGTATTTCACCTCAGCATCTTTGAGCGCCACAATCTCTACAATGGCCGCATGCAACTGATTTTCGTCGCGCATCGGTGCAGTACATCCTTCCAGATAGCTAACGTAGCTGCCTTCGTCGCCGATGATGAGCGTGCGCTCAAACTGGCCGGTGTTGGCTGCATTAATACGGAAATAAGTAGAAAGCTCCACCGGACAGCGCACATCTTTGGGGATGTAACAAAAAGAGCCATCTGAGAAAACCGCCGAGTTGAGAGCGGCAAAATAATTATCAGTGTACGGCACCACGCTGGCCATGTATTGGCGCACCAGCTCCGGATGGTTTTGTACTGCGTCGCTGAAACTGCAAAAGATAATACCCAGCTTTGAAAGTGTTTTTGTAAAAGTGGTCTTCACCGAAACACTGTCAATCACAGCATCCACAGCTACGCCGGAGAGTCGCTTTTGCTCTTCAAGCGAAATACCAAGCTTGTTGAAAGTATCGATCAGCTCAGGATCTACTTCGTCCAGGCTGGCAAGTTCATTCTTTTTGGGAGCAGCGTAGTAAATAATGTCCTGGTAGTCGATGGGCGGATGATGGATGTGCGCCCAGTCCGGCTCCTCCAGTGTAAGCCAGTGACGAAAAGCCTTCAGCCTGAATTCAAGCAACCATTCCGGCTCAAGCTTTTTGGCAGAGATAAAACGAACGGTATTTTCGTTGAGCCCGGGAGGGGCCATCTCCATTTCGATGTCGGTGTAAAAACCGTATTTGTATTCACTTTTCGTGAAATCGTCGATCAGTTTATTTTCGTCATTCGCCATAGTGGGAAGATCAAAATTTATTGTGAAACCCTTGTTAAATCAACGGTACAAAAGTATAGATTTTTAAGCACTCAAATACCTATTTAGCCGGGTTGTAATAATTTGCAATACTACAATTTTGGCTGTTGATGCGCATTTTAGCCACTACCAAACAGCATGTGTAACTAAGTGTGTTAAACATTGGTATTTCAAAATGGTTCAGGCAAAAAAACAGTGGTGAGCGATGAGAGGTGAGAAAGAAACAGGCAATAGTTAGCAAATAGTCAGTCTTCAGTCGGCAGTCAGCAGTCAGCAGTCGGCAGTCTTCAGTCAGCAGTCGGCAGTCAGCAGTCAGCAGTCAGCAGTCACCAGTCAGCAGTCAGCAGTCGGCAGTCACCAGTCAGCAGTCAGCAGTCGGCAGTCAACTATCTAAGATGCCGCACATAGATTCTGCTTTGATCCTAATTTGCATCTATTTTTTTGCAAGCTTAGCCTGCTTATTCAACCTCGTCCTAACCCCGACTGCCTTGCAGCTTGCTCTTTGCGCCACGCCCCACGCCCCACGCGCCATGCGCCCTGCTATCTTCATCTTCTTCCCGCCTTCCAATGTTAAATCGTAATTTTGCCAATTCATAAAAATAAGAGCATACCATGTTTAGAGATAAAAACGAGAAGAAAACGGATATCGCCAGTCTGGGCGAGTTTGGATTGATAGACCACCTCACGGAAGGAATTGTGCACCGGCAACCTACTACCATCAAAGGAGTAGGCGACGATGCTGCCGTGATTGATGCCGGCGAGAAATACCTGCTGGTGACCAAAGACTTGTTGCTGGAGGGAATTCATTTTGATCTGACCTATTATCCGCTAAGTCATTTGGGCTACAAAGCCATCAGCGTGAACCTTTCGGATATCTGTGCGATGAACGGCACGCCACATCAAGTGGTGGTAGGCATTGGCTTGTCGAGCCGCTTTCCGCTCGAAGCCGTCGAAGAACTTTACAAGGGCATGTATGCTGCCTGCGAAAAATATGGTGTGGACATGGTTGGCGGCGACACTACCAGCAGCGTGCAGGGGCTTGTACTTTCGGTGACGGCGCTTGGGATGGTAGATAAGGATAAAGTAGTTTATCGCGGCGGCGCCAGTGAAAACGATCTGCTTTGCGTTTCAGGCGACCTGGGTGGAGCCTATGCCGGACTGCTGGTACTCGAGCGCGAAAAAGCCGTCTTCAAAGCCAATCCCGAAATGCAACCCGACCTCGAAGGCCACGACTATATCCTCGAACGGCAACTAAAACCCGAGGCGCGGCTCGACATCGTTCGCATGCTGGCCGACATCGGCATAAAACCCACCTCGATGATTGATATTTCTGACGGATTGGCTTCGGAAACAAAACATCTCTGCAAACATTCCGACACCGGCTGCGCAGTGTATGAAGAGAAAATCCCGATAGATCAATCCACTTACGATACCGCCCGCAGCTTTAAGATGGATCCGACAACCTATACCATGAATGGCGGCGAAGACTACGAGCTACTTTTCACCATCAGTCCCGACGCTTACGAAAAAGTAAAAAACCTGGCAGAGATAACCGTAATCGGCCACATGACTGAAAAAGGCGAAGGCATCCGGCTCATCACCCGCTCCGGCCCCGTAGTGCCCATCGAAGCGCAGGGATGGGATCATTTGAAAAAGGAATCGAAATAGTGTCGGTGCTTTTCTGATTAAAAAATCAAAACACAAAAAATAAATTCCAATTTTGGATCCTTCCATCTAACAAAAAGAAAGCAAGACATAACTAAAAAAATACGTTGATTAAACAAGAATAAAACTTCATCTGCCGTGAGTATCATTAATCCCCACATAGAAAAGCTGGACCCCATCATCCGGACACTTCCGGATAAACCGGGCGTGTATCAGTATTTCGATGACAAGGGAAAGATCATCTACATCGGCAAAGCCAAGTCGTTGCGCAAGCGTGTTTCATCCTATTTTAATAAAGACAGCGGAAAAAGCGGCAAAACTTCGGTGATGGTACGCAAGATTTTCGAAATCCGCCACATCGTCGTCGACACTGAACTGGATGCGCTATTGCTCGAAAATAATTTGATAAAAAAATACCAGCCACGCTACAACGTCAACCTCAAAGACGACAAGTCGTTCCCGTGGATTTGCATCAAAAACGAACGCTTCCCGCGCGTATTTTCAACGCGCAATATAATACAGGATGGCTCAGAATATTATGGCCCTTACGCCAGCGTAAAAATCATGAACACGCTGCTGGGACTTATCCGCCAGCTCTACCCATTACGTACCTGCAAGCACAATCTCTCCGAAAAAAATATTGCTGCCGGCAAATTTAAAATCTGTCTGGAATATCATCTGGGCAACTGCCTGGGGCCCTGCGAGGGTTTACAAACCGACGAGGATTACCAAAAAAACCTTAACTGCATCCGCGAACTCATCAAGGGAAACATCAGCTCGGTACTAACGCAGCTTCGCCGCCTCATGCTCGAATACGCCGAAGCCATGGAGTTTGAAAAGGCGCAAGCCATAAAAGAAAAGATAGAGCTGCTCGAGAAATATCAAAGCAAGTCGCTGGTAGTAAATCCTAAAATTCACGATGTGGATGTATTTTCTATCATCACCGACAACGACACCGGTGTTGTAAACTACCTGAAGATAATCGATGGCGCCATCGTGCAGGCACACACCGTGGAGATGAAAAAGAAACTCGACGAAGATGCACAGGAGCTGCTCTCGCTGGCGGTAGCCGATTTCAGGCAACGCTTTAAAAGCTCATCCACCGAGGTGTTGCTACCTTTTGCCCTCGGCCTGGAGCTACCCGGCATCACGCTTACCATTCCTAAAATTGGCGACAAAAGGCATCTGGTGGAGCTTTCGGAACGCAATGCCAAATACTATATGCTCGAAAAACGCAAACAAAGTGAGCTGGTAGACCCGGAACGGCACAGCAAACGCATTCTGGCCACCATGAAGAAAGACCTGCGCATGCGTGAACTACCCTCACACATCGAGTGCTTCGACAACTCTAACATACAGGGCGATTACGGAGTGGCTGCTATGGTGTGTTTTAAAAATGCCAAACCCAGCAAGAAAGATTACCGCCATTACATCATCAAAACGGTGGAAGGCCCCAACGATTTTGCCTCAATGGAGGAGGTAATCCATCGACGCTACCGCCGCTTGCTCGACGAGGAACAAAGTCTGCCGCAGCTCATCGTGGTAGATGGTGGCAAAGGGCAGCTCTCGGCAGCCGTGAAGAGTCTGGAGGAACTTGGGTTACGTGGCGTCATCACCATTATCGGCATTGCCGAACGCCTCGAAGAGTTATATTATCCCGACGATCCTGTGCCACTGCATCTCGACAAGAAATCTGAAACGCTGCGCGTAATACAGCACCTACGCGACGAAGCCCATCGATTTGGCATAACGCACTATCGAAAACGCCATGAGAAAGGTGTGATAAAAACTGAGCTTGTGCAGATAAAAGGGATTGGCGAAAGCTACGCCCGCAAACTGCTGACACATTTTAAATCAGTAAAAAAAATAAAAGAAGCACCGCTTGAGGAAGTGCAGCAGGTAATTGGCAAAGCAAAAGGCGCAGTGGTGTACAACCATTTTGCAAAACAATAAAACTGCCTTTACACCAATAAAAAAACCCGGAAATGCTAAGCATCGCCGGGTTTTCTTGTTTATTTTATTAAAGTTTTATCCCTGTAAAGTAAACTTAATGGGCATGGTAAACTGGACACGTACAGGTTTTCCGCGCTGCATGCCGGCATTCCATTTGGGCATGTTCTTGATTACGCGAATGGCTTCTTCGTCGCAGCCGCCACCGATGCCACGCATGATGCGCACATCAGAAACAGAGCCGTTGGGTTCGACAACAAAGGTAGCATACACAATACCCTGAATACCTGATTCACGGGCCATTTGCGGGTAGGTAATATTATCCTGCAGGAATTTCATCCTAGCAGCATCGCCACCCGGAAACGAGGGCATGGTTTCGACCACCTGGAAAATCTCCATCTCAACTATTTCTTCTTCCTCCTGAACCATAGGGACAAAGTCCTGCATAATGGTTTCCTGATCGGCTTCCACGTCAATTTCGATATCGTCTTCTACTTCCACATCGTCCTCTACAATTCGGATAACCGTAACCTGTGTTGGTGGTGGAGGTGGCGGTGGCTTTAACTCCTGCTGCGTGATGGGAACGATCTCCTCGGGGGTATCATCCACCTGCAAAGTCAAGTTGAGTGAGGTGGTGCGCTCATAAGTCCTGTAGCTGAAAGCCACTAGCACAAGGGCAAGGGCTATGATAAAACCTATCTCAAGAAAAACAGATTTTTTACGCTCCAGATCGGCTTTTTTTGATTTTTTAATTTCCATGTGTTTTGCTCCCTTTTGGTGTGATTAATTGTAGAAAACCTTGTTGTACAAACGAATCTATTTTTCAATTTATTGCAACAACTATTCCAATAAACAACTATCCCATCTTGTATCCCGAAGGATTAGATAAGGCTTTTGTATGCCTCGGCGTCGAGCAAATCTTTAAGCTCGGCTTTGTCGGCAATTTTAACTTTTATTATCCAGCCATCTCCATAAGGATCGCTGTTGACAGTTTCGGGGGTTTGTTCCAAAGCGCTGTTGAATTCCAAAATCTCCCCACCTACCGGCATAAAAAGATCGGATACGGTTTTTACGGCTTCTATCGAGCCAAAAGTTTCTTCCCGGTCAAGGGTCTCGCCTTCGGTTTCAATTTCAACAAAGACGATGTCGCCAAGTTCGTTTTGAGCGTAGTCGGTAATACCAATGATGGCAATGTCGCCATCTACTTTAATCCACTCGTGTTCTTTAGTGTACTTTAAGTTATCAGGAATATTCATTTTTTAATGATTTAGAATGATTTTGATTATGGCCGCAAATGTAGAACATTTTTGAGATTACCTTTTAAGGAAATCCTACAAATTTTATCAAAATGATAATTATAACTAATCCTGACGGCTGTGTTTCAGATACAAATTGTGGATGAGTCCGTCGGCCAGTCCTATTTTGGGCGCCAATATCTCACTGGCTTTGATGGTGTTCATGATGAAAAGGAAAACGCGTGCAGCAGGCACAATAACGTCGGCACGGTCGGGGCGCAGACCCAGATGGTTGATACGTTCTTTTAGTGTAAAACTTCGCAAGTGGTTGTATGCCTGTTCCAAGTTTCCCTTCCTGAGGGTGTTGAGGCTGTGGTTTCCGTAGAGCTTCGTCAGCTTGTTGATGTTGCCCCCCGAACCAATTACACCGATATTCCCAAAATCGCTGCTGAAAGTTTGGAGCCATTCCTTCATCAGCTCCCATTCGCGTTCGTCCACTTTTTTGCTGAGCATGCGCAATGTCCCAATTTTAAAACTATTGGCATCGATAAGATTGCCATTGTCGAGCATCGAAATCTCGCAGCTACCACCGCCCAGGTCGATGTACATGGTTTTGGTAAGATTCGGCGGCAGACTAAAACCGCCGGTGGCACGGATAATTTCGGCTTCCTCCAAACCCGTAATGACATTGATTTTAATTCCGGTTTCTTTTTTAATTTGTTTGATGATCTGCTGGCCGTTGTCGGCTTCGCGCATGGCGGCAGTGGCACAAGCCACGTAATCCACCGGCTTGTAAACGTCGATGAGCAGCCGGAAAGCTTTCAGGGTTTTGATGAGATTGCCGGCGCGCTTTGCAGAAATGGTATGATTGCGGTAAACGTCTTTCCCAAGCCTGATGGGAATACGGATCAGGGTAGCCTTCTCCACCAGCACCCGCTGCTCTTTTTCGTGCGCATTGGCAAACATCAGCCGCACAGCGTTACTACCTATGTCGATGGCACCAAAAATCATTGTCGGGAGGTTTAGTTTTCAATAGCTGTGGCAAAGTAAAGGTTTTTAGCCTGGTTTATTCACAAACAATTATAGAACACGGATAACACGGATGTTACAGATTTTCACAGATAAAGACAAAAATCCGTGCAAATCCGTTGTATCTGCGTCATCAGTGTTCTATTGAAGCAAGTAATGAATTATTCAGGTTAGAAAATAAGGAAGGATTAAAAGCGATGATTTAAAAATCACTTCATGGTTGTTGGCCACTGGATTCTAAAAATTCTAAAAACATTTCCTGCATCAGTCACACCGTGAATGCTGTCTGAGCCTGAAACAGTATTTTGAATATCGGTGCACCGGCCTGGTATGATTCACGGTGTGACTTTTCGGGTTGATCGCTAATAAGTTGCCAATGGAGTTGAAGGAGAAACCAATATTCCACAACAACTTGATTTTACGATAAAGCGCCAATAACTGTCGTAAAATTAAGGCGATCAGGCCTGATGCTCCAAATATTAATGCTCCCTATTTGAAGCAATCAATTTCGGAATTAATAAGAGAATTTGTAAAACCCCCTTTCGCCAAACCGGTGTTTTCATCATCGTCATGATACCACTTATAACCCAGGTATTTACTCCAGGTGTTCGGCGCAAAGTTACCCAAGACAATCCCCAACGATTGACCATAAACTTGTCGGGGTTGTCCGCCTGCAGTTATTTTGTAGTAATATTTGTCCTTGCTAAACACCCACTCCATGGCTGCAAAATATCCTTCTTTTGGTGCCATAATATTGTATTCGGATACATCCACCATAAACCAACCCGCGCCTTTGGCTTTCACCACAAGTTCCTCGGACAGCAAATCCTCACCTGGCCCGCCGGTCAGGCTATCGACAGCAAATATGCGCACACGAAAGGGAGTTCGGGGATAAGATTTTGTAAATCTGTCTCGCCTATTAATAGCAAAGCTTACAGATTTAATAGTCCCTTCACAACCATCGCTGTTATCCATAAATACGGCAGTTATCATTCCCGCTACCGTTACAGTTGAGGAGGTAAGGTAATCTTCCTGAAAATTCCCGAGTTGAGCCTTTCCCTTACTATTTGCCCGAATGGTAAACTCCGGCAACGTGTAGCTCTTCTTTTCTAATTCAACTTTAAACGGCTGCTTTTCGAGAAGTTCTTTTACCGCAACCTGGCGGCTGTGATAAGCAAGCGCCGAAAATGTAACCGTTTCATCCATCATGCTTTTGCTTATCGCAAATTGCAGACTACCCTCCGCATTGGCGGCAGCACCCAGATGCTTGCTAATGATTTCTGCGGCGGCATACGATACAGGTTCTCTTGTTTCGGCATCAATAACTTGTCCTGTGAGCATCGTCGTTTCCTGCGCGCCTGCTTGCGGTGCATATTGGAAAAGCAGGATTAAAAGCAGAATCAAATTTCGTTTTGTGTTTTTCACAATTTTGATTTTTAAATAACGAGAATCATATCAAACGAAGGATTTTCTGCAACAGCAATTGAATTTATTATTCTCCCACCCCCTGACTAAGTAACCTTTTTACGAAAATAATTATAAATCTCTATTTGTGAACGCACAGGTTTTCCGCTGCCGGTGGTTCGGTATTGATTGATGGCGTCCCGGTTGAGCAGGCGCGCCTTGGTGCTATCAGCCATTTGTATCTGCAGCATCGTCCACAGCTCGTCTTTTATATCCGCATCATAAATAGGAACGGTGACTTCGATGCGATAGTCGAAGTTGCGCTGCATCCAGTCGGCAGAAGAGATGTAGAACTCTTTTTTGCCGTCATTGGCAAACACATAAATCCGGGAGTGTTCCAGGTATTTATCCACAATTGAAAATGCTTCGATGTTGTCGCTGACGCCGGGGATACCGGGAATAAGAATGCTGATGCCACGTGCGATGATGATAATTTTAACACCGGCCTGACTGGCTTCGTAAAGTTTTCGCGTAATCTTACGGTCCACCAGGCTGTTGAGCTTTATCACTGCCCAGGCTTCTTTGCCGGCTTTCGCATTTCGTATCTCACGATTTATTTTGGTAATAAAAAAATCACGATTGTTGAATGGTGATACCACCAGCGCTTTAAATTTCGGTATTGCGTAACGCGCCTCGAAAAGTTGAAAAACTTTATAAACGTCGGAGGCAATGTCCTGGTTGGCGGTGAGCAGGCTTTCGTCGGCATACACGCGTGCGGTGGACTCGTTGAAGTTGCCGGTGCTTATGTTGGCATAATAGACGTTTTTCTGATCTTCTTTACGCCGTATCAGCACCAGCTTGCTGTGCACCTTGAGGCCGGGGATGGTGGGCAATATCTTTACGCCTGTTTTTTGCAACTGCTCTGACCAATAGATGTTAGCTTCCTCGTCGAAGCGTGCCTGCAGCTCCAGAAAAACCGTGACAGCCTTGCCGTTGCGGGCGGCATTCATCAGGGCGTTCATCACATTGCTTTGGCTGGCGGCACGGTAAAAAGTCATCTTTATTGAGCGCACATCCGGATCGATGGAGGCTTCGCGCAAAAGATCAACAACATATTGGAAGGACTGATAGGGATAATGCAGCATCACATCTTTTCGGCGGATAACCTCGAAGATGCTGGTTTTGGGCGGCAGGTCAGGATGTGGCAGTGGCGGCATCGGTGGGTAGTAAAGATGCGGGAAGTTCAGGTGTGGGAAATTCATGAAATCTTTAAAGTTATGATAACGCCCGCCGCCACGTTGCTTGTCGTCGTCGGAGAGCTGCAACTTTTGCCTGATTTTGTGCAGAAACTCCGGCGGGATGGTTGCATCAAAAACAAACCGAACCGGCGACCCCCATTCTCGCTGCTTTAAGCTTTCCGACATGATCTCCAAAAAACTCTTGTGCACATCGTTGTCGATGTCAAGCTCGGCGTCGCGGGTAATTTTTATGGTGTAAGCATTAAAAGTATCGTAGCCAAAAATGGAGAAGATATGATGGAGATCGTGGCGAATTACATCGTCGAGCAACATGATGTAAATTTTGCCTTCTTCCCCGGGAAGCATCAAAAACCGCGAAAGCGGCGGAGCAGGTACTTCTACGATTGCATATTCGTGCTTGCTGCTGTCGGTGGACGAGAGCAATTCGACAGCCAGATAAATCGACTTATCGCGCAGGCTGGTAGGGTCGGCAAGGTTGTCGAGGATGATTGGGAAAAGCAGCGCCCGCACATGGTTGTCGAAATATGCAGAGACAAATGCATCCTGGCTTTCACTGAGTTGCTGTTCGTTAATGATGAAAATATTTTCACCGTCCAACGCTTCTACAATCTCCTGATAGGTTTCGTTAAAGAGTTTCTCCTGCACGGTTACCACTTCGCGAACTTGTGCCAATATTTCGACAGGTGATTCTTTGATGTTAAAATCGAGCGCCTCGATATTTTTCATCCGGTTGAGCGTTGCCACCCTGACGCGAAAAAACTCATCACGATTGTTAGAGAAAATACCCAGAAATTTTAGCCGCTCAAGTAATGGAGTTGCAGGGTCTCTGGCTTCCTGCAGCACACGCTCGTTAAATTCGAGCCAGCTCAACTCGCGGTTGATGATGTGATTCTTCAGCTTTGGCATAGCAGGGATTGCATGTTAGTTTTTCAACATCGAAGGGGTGACAACAAAAACGGTTTCCACTTTGGCTTGGTCGATCTTTTCCCAGGCGTCGGTTTCGAAGCGCAGCGCCACCACCGCGGAGGTAGGCAGCCAGTCGATGTGTTGGTCGGCATATTCGTTGGCAAAGTCGCTCACTACCGGGTTGTGGCCAACAATCATCACCGAACTTACATCGTTGGGCAAACCGTAGATAAGGTTTGATAAAGCGTTGGTGCCACCGTGATAAATTTCGGGCTCTGTAATTATCTGATCCACTTCCACACCTAAAGCAGGTCCAAGCATGCGTGCGGTTTCTGCCGCTCTTACGGCATGGCTGGCATAAAGCAAATCAACCTTTACGCCGCTTTCCTGCAAAAACTTAATAATCCGCTCTGTGCGCTTGAAGCCCTTGGGAATGACGGGGCGCTCGTAATCTTCGAGTTGTGGAGAGTCCCACGACGACTTGGCGTGGCGTACGATGTAAACTGTTTTCATATTTTAAAGTTTTAGTCGGCTTATTTTTTTAATTAAAAATTTATTTACCGTTTTTATCTCCTTGCGCAACGCATCAATTTGTGCATCGGTAAGGCCGGTCAATGTTTTGATTCAACCATTCTGCAAATTACAACTCTGCATAGGTTTTGCGAAAGCTCTCCAGCGGAATCATCAGGTTGGCCTGCCGCCCGTCGGAATACATAAAAAAGATGATGATGGTGTCGAATTCGTTGAATCTGGCAAAGACATCCGTTTTGTTGCCGGAATAACCTTCCTGAAAATTGACATAACACATTTGATTGTCGCAATGGCTGTAAGGCGCCATCAATGGCTCACCGATAAGTTCAGAGCTATAGCCGTACTCCATTTTTACATTTTCCCCAAAGTTGATCATCACACCCATATTGCGTTCTGCATCAGCCGGAATCTGCAAACGCATCCTGGCCGGCCGCTGCTTTTGGTTATTTTTTTCGACAACCAGCAATATTGTATCATAGCTCCCGCTTTGGTTGTCGAACGGCACATCCATTTGCATTGTTGCCATCGAATCGTTGCGCGTAACATCCCATTGATACTCCGTTACCAAAAACCCGGAAGGATTGCTATCGTTTTGAGCAAAACCCGAAATCGCCGATACAAGCATTAAAACAGTGAAAAATAGATTTTTCATTTAATTTTTCTCCTTGTTAATAATAGAATTACAACTTCATTAAAATACGAATTGTCCACAAAAATAGACAAAAGCACTACTTTTACCCGCTAATTTTTAAATGATGAAATCAATAGCTGTTTTTTGTGGATCGAGTGTGGGCATGCGCCCGGAATACATAACCGGAGCGCGGCGGCTGGGACAAAGGCTGGCAGCCGAGAATCTGCGTCTGGTGTATGGCGGTGGCAACATCGGGCTGATGCGTGAGGTGGCCGATGCTGCCCTGGAGGCCGGTGGCGAAGTGGTGGGTGTAATGCCGCGCCTCATTGTGGATAAAGAAATTGCACACACAGGCGTTACAGAACTGATTATTGTAAATAGCATGCACGAGCGCAAAGCTAAAATGGCAGAACTTGCGGATGCTTTTGTGGCGCTGCCTGGCGGATTCGGCACCATCGACGAACTTTTTGAGATCATGACCTGGAACCAACTGGAGATCATCAACAAACCCGTCGGGCTGCTCAACATTAGTGGCTTTTTTGATAAACTGCTCGATTATATTCATCACGCCGTTGCCGAGCGATTTGTTCGCAGCGAGCACGCCCGCAACCTGATAGTGGAAGCTGATGAGGCATTATTACTTCATAAAATCAGAACCTTCCAGCCCACCCACGCCGAAAAATGGATAGACCGCCTGAAGATGGATATGATTTAAAATTTGATTATTAATAAAATTTAAAAAATGATCATCATTGGTATCACCGGAACGATTGGGGCAGGCAAAGGCACGCTGGTAGAATATTTAAAACAAAAAGCGCATTTCCGGCATTTCTCAGTGCGCGAATTTCTAACGGAGGAAATTCTGCGGCGGCAGTTGCCCGTGAATCGCGATTCGATGACGCACATCGCCAACGAGCTGCGCGCCACATACTCGCCTTCCTACATCATCGACCAGCTTTATAATCGGGCGGTACAGCAGGGCGACAACGCAATAATAGAAAGTATCCGCACACCCGGCGAAGTTTTGAGCTTACGCAAAAAAGATAACTTTTTCCTCTTTGCAATCGATGCCGATCCGGCCATCCGCTACCAACGCATCGTGGCAAGAGCCAGCGAAACTGATCACATAGATTACCAAACATTTCTTGCCAACGAAGCGCGTGAAATGCAAACCACCGACCCCAATAAGCAAAACCTGCGACAGTGTATCGCCATGGCCGACTTTTATTTTGACAACAACGGAACACGCGAGTCACTGGAGAAGCAGTTGCAAAAGACTTTGCAGGGCATCCTGCCATCAGAAAACAAAAAGTAAAACTTACACAATGGAAAACACTAATAACCCCACCAACCCAACCGGCAAGTACCAGCGTCCGAGCTGGGACGAATATTTCCTGGAACTGGCCAACACGGCAGCCAAGCGAGCCACCTGCGACCGCGGCCGCAGCGGCTGTGTAATTGTTCGCAACAAACATGTGCTGGTAACGGGCTATGTGGGCTCGCCGCTGGGGCTGCCCCACTGCGACGATGTAGGGCATCTGTTCAAAAGCGTGACCCATGCCGATGGCCATGTCAGCCAACATTGTATGCGCACGGTGCACGCCGAGCAAAACGCCATTTGTCAGGCTGCAAGGCTGGGCATTGGCCTCGAAAACGGAACACTCTATTGCCGCATGACACCCTGCCGAACCTGCGCCATGCTTATCATCAACTGCGGCATTGCGCGCGTGGTGTGTGAAAAAAAATACCACGCCGGCGCTGAATCCGAAGAGATGTTCGAGCTGGCAGGCGTGGTACTCGATTTTATAAACGATGAAATTGTGACCTACGATAATCAATAAACCGACAGCTATCCGCAGACTTTAGTATTGCGGAGTAGCTCCTCAAAGATTGGTATTCTCGTCAGCATCGTCACCGTAGCCCCGAACAGTACTTTCGCCAATAACATAAGTAGCTCTTTGGCCGGCTACCTGCGAAAACAACACCTCATACTCCTCTCCCGCTTCCAGCATCATCACTCGTGTGTAAGCTCGCTCGTTGTGCTCCACAATAAGGTTGGTGTGGCAAATGGGACAGTAAAAATCGACGTGTTCACCTTCGGCGACTTTAAACTCCGGATGACGGATGGCGCGGTAATCGCCCAGGTCGGAGGTGAGCAGCACCAATCCCTGATGGCCAGAGGCGGTGCGTGCTGAGAGCACGATGCGCTCGTTGATGTAAAGCTGCCCATGACAAAACGGACAATAAAAACTTGTTTCCATAATTTATGTGTTTATCATTTTCAATCAGGCACAAATTTAAAACGAATCCTGATAAAAGACGCTTTCATTGGTGTTTTTTGTGATTATTTAAAATAGGAAGCTTTCGCAAAAGATGAATTTCTCATTCACGAAGTTACACCAGAAGATATCTTGACCTGTCTATTTTATGCAGCAGACAGGGAAAGAAAAATTCGTGCTAAATCATGAAGCTCCTTTTCGAGCAACACTTTAAAATTCATTTTCCATTTCTATTTCAGCACCATTGCCATTATCGGTGCCATTGCGATCAACACGTTTTTCGTAGTTGTTGATTTTCCAGCTTAAGCTAATGCTAAAGATTGGAGCTTTGCGATTGAAATAGTTGTAGGAAGAAAAACCGGTGCCTGAAGAGGTAAACTCATGTTTGCCGGTTTTGAAGATGTCGCGGATAGAAAGTGTTGCCGAAAGGTTTTTGTTGAAAAAATCTTTGCGAACAGCAGCACTGGTCATAAAGAAACCTGTGGTCTCTCCCTGTGCGGTGATGGAAGGCCCGTAATACATGCCGTTTAACTGCAAGCGCAGATCGTAAGGCAATTTTACGACAGCATTCAGGCGGCTGTTCCAGTTGAGGCTTTCAGCATCCACCGATTGATTTTCTACATCGCCTTCCAGCCGGTATTGATAGAGATTTGCCGTAACGTTGAGGTTGAGCCACTTTACCGGATCGAAACGCACCATCAGCTCACCGCCCAGCGAGTAGTCGTTGTTGAGGTTTTCGAAAGTGTGCATAAAGGTATTGTCGGCTTGCAGGGTACGGATGCGGGTAATTTTATTGGTGGTAACACGGTAATATCCTTCGAGCGAAAACATAGCGCCCCATGCCCACATCTGGTAGCCAAGTTCGTAGGAGTCGGTATATTCGGGCTGCAGGGCAGGGTTCCCTTTACGGTAATTAAACTGATCAGTATAGTTGATGAATGGATCGAGGTACCATCCGCCCGGTCGATCGATACGGCGGGTATAACTTGCCAGCAGCTGGTTTTTGTTTGTAAATGACTTGCTCAGGTGCACCGTAGGGAACAAATCCCACCGATCTATCAAAGTACCTTCCGTGCTGCGGGCATTCTTTATCTCGCGATAGGTGTATTCGCCGCGCAAGCCAAGCTGATAGCCGAAACTTTTCCACTTGTCGGAATAAATACCGTATACCGCATGAATGTCGCGGCGGAAGTCCATGCTGTTTGAAAACATTGTATCCTCCACCCATTCGCTTGTGATGTAGTGATAGTCATCAAGAATGTAGATATCGTTTTTGTCTTCGATGCGCATCTGATAGCCTGCTTCTATTTTCCCATTTTCACTTACCGGAAGCACATAATCCACATTAAAACGATAATTATTGCTGGTATTTTTCTCGATGGTGCGGATGAAGCTGGGTTCTTCTTCGATAGGCTGAAAAAAAGCATCCGTATTTGCTTCTTTCTGTTCGTCGCTGTTGTCGCCCTCGCGTTGCGCGTAGTAGAGCATCATGTCGATCTTGTGGCCTTTCATATCGAATTTGTGCTGCAGGCTAAGTTTTCCGTTGTAATAATTACCATTTCTCGACATTTCGCTGATGTTGGAGCTGAAGATGTCGATAGTTTCAGGAAAAGAAAACTGATGCAGATGGCTTTTCCCGCCGCCGTTAAAGTCGTAATAGCCATATCGGCCTTCGGCGGAGATCACGGTGCGGTTGGTGATAAAATATTCGATGCCGCCACGCACGCCATAGCCTTCCCGTCCGCGGTTGCGGCTGCCAATATCATTGCGGAAGAATGTGGTGTCGTTGCGATAGGTCTCGTCCCTGGACTCTCGCTCGCCTTCATGCCGGCGATTGTTGTAATCTGCGCCGATGAAAAAGTTAAATTTTTGGTAGTGATAATTCAGCAGGAAGTCGATGCTGGTGGAGTTTTTACTGCCAATGGAAGCGTTGACCACGCCACTAAAACCTTTGTCGATTTTTTCTTTTAAAACCACATTGATGATACCGGCCACACCGTCGGGATCATATTTTGCCGAGGGGTTTGTAATGATTTCGATGGTCTCGATATTGCTGGCGGGGATTTGCTGCAAAGCATCTGAACCTTGCAGAATGCTGGGACGCCCGTCGATGAGAACGGTAAACGAGGAACTCCCGCGCAGGCTTACGTTGCCGTCGATGTCGACCTGAACGGAAGGCGTATTTTCCAAAGCCGTTACTGCTGAGCCACCCTGCGCCATGATGTCCTGACTTACGTTCACTACCTTCTTGTCGATCTGGTATTCGACGAGCTGTTTTTGTGCGGTGATTTCGACAGCCTGGAGCGCTTCGGTTGACGAATGCAATTCTATCACACCCAGGTCGACAGCAGTTTTTTGAGGTGTGATCCTAATGTCTTGAATGGTTTTTTTGGTGAAGCCGATAAAGTTGGCCACCAGATAATGACGACCAAAGGGTACTTTTTCCAAAATAAATTTCCCATCCATGGTGCTGATAGCTCCGGTGACCATTGCCGAATCGCGCACGCTGAACAGAACCACATTGGCGTATTCCATCAGGTTGCCGGTGCCAAATTCCTCAATGGTGCCCGTTACCACTCCAATGGGTGGGCCACTCTGACCCTGGCCACCGCCTCCATGCTGCTGGGCTGAAACGGTGAAAGTTAAAGAGAGGAAAATTATTGTTATTGCTTTTGCTACTATTATCTTCATTTTATCTTGAGTTAACAAGGCATAACAACTACATGCGCCGCCTGTTTAGTATTTTTGATTTTTTAGACATTCGGCAGCAGTCGATTATTCCATGGAGAGTAATAAAAAAAGGGGGGTATTTTGAAATGCAAATATTTTGGGCTAAAACCCCATCAGATTTTGCATCATTTCTACCCGACCTGAACGCCGGGGTTAGTGATTGCTGCAGCCTTATTCCTCATTTAAACAATTCCTCTTTTACTAAATAAATGGCCTGAGGCAAATTATATTACCGGCACATCCTGCGGAATGGTTTGCAAGGTTTGTATGTATTTGAGGAAAATCGGGTGCATCGCCTTTCTGAGCATTTGTAAATTTTCCCGAGGTTATTCAAGGTTTAACTTTCGGGGGACCCCCGTTTGCCTAAAACTTGAATGAATCTTTATCTTTGCACCGTAAAAATAAAACTACAGGAATACGTTTATTTCTAAAACTAAAACCACAGAAAGTAATGTACACATGGAAACCCACTATATCGGCTGCTCTGGCAGTTGCGCTTATTATCAGCTTGTTTACCTCATGCAGCATGTTTCGTCCGCGCGAAACTGCCAAAGTGCCGCAAAAGAGCACCAAAAAGGTAGTGAATGTCCACCATCGTGATATCCAATACGACTTTCAATCAGAAGATGAGATGGGCGATCTGTTGATGTTTCCCGACACAGCACTCAGCTACGACACCGTATCGTCAGTCGAAAGCATCCACTTTCGTGATTCGCTGCTGAACTACAGCAACGAGATGCTCAACGACGATGAACGCGCCATGATGCTTGTAGAAGATTCACCGGCGATGCGTGTGCTCGACAGTCTGGTGAATATCCGCTTTTTTAATGACGACCATTTTATTACCGATCGCGACAAGCTCAACGTTTATCATTGGAAGGTAAACGAAGTGCCCACCTATCCCGATTCCATCATCGAAAAACGCATTGCGATGCTCAACCGCCACTCGCCGTTTGAACTCACCTACAACAAAACGGTAGGTAATTTTATTGATCTTTACGCCAATCGGAAGCGTGAATTATCAGCACGATTGCTGGGGCTTTCGGAGGTTTACTTTCCTATGTTCGAAGAAATTCTCGACAGCTATAATCTTCCATTGGAGCTTAAATACCTGGCGGTGGTAGAGTCGGCGCTGATACCCAATGCCGGGTCGCATGCCGGAGCTAAGGGCTTGTGGCAATTTATGTATGGCACCGGCAAAATGTATGGCCTTCAGGTTACCTCGATGGTCGACGACCGTTACGATCCCTACAAATCGACTATTGCTGCTGCTGAGCATCTGCGCGATCTTTACGCAATTTATCACGACTGGTCGCTGGTGCTTGCCGCCTACAACTCTGGTGCAGGCAATGTAAATAAAGCTATTCGCCGCTCAGGCGGAGTAAAAAATTACTGGGCTATCTGGCCTTATCTTCCCCGCGAAACACGTGGCTATGTGCCGGCTTTTATCGCCGTCAACTATCTGATGAGTTTTGCCCCTGAGCACAATCTATTCCCGGTCGATCCCGGAATTCTTTACAATGGCATCGACACGGTGATGGTGAACAGAACCCTCAGCTTCGACCAGATTTCCGAATATCTCAATATGCCTATCGGCGACATCCAATTCCTTAATCCATCCTTCAAGCTGGGAATTATCCCCGCTGATTCTACTAGCATTTACGTCCTGCGCCTGCCGCGTGATGTGATAGCTGAATTTGTTTCGAATGAGGATGCTATTTATAATTATAAAAGCACCAAAGGATTGGCCCACGATCAGATGCTGAAGCAGATAGAAGCAGCCAAACAACGCCAGGTACACGTGGTGCGCAGTGGCGAAAATTTGAGCACCATTGCCAACCGTTACCGCTGCTCGGTGTCGAGCCTGCGTTCGTGGAACAACCTACGCGGCAACACCATTCACCCCGGACAAAAACTGATTGTTCATGCCGGCGCCGACGCTCCATCAGCCGCATCTGCTGCTGCACCTGCTGCTCAAAGAGAAGTCACAGCTAAGGCTGAAAATAAAACGTATCACACGGTGAAAAGTGGTGAAAACCTCGGTCTTATCGCCAAAAAATACAAATGCTCCACCACTGACCTGCGCAAGTGGAATAACCTTAAAAGCAACACCATTCAGCCCCGCCAGAAACTTTTGGTTTCTCAGCCGGTTGCTGCCAACAGCGGTAGCAAGAGCACAACTTCTGATTCCAATTCCGACTACATCATCTACACCGTAAAACAAGGCGACACTTTATGGGACATCGCTAAACAATACGAAGGCGTTACCGTTGAACAGATCAAACAACTCAACAATATCACCAATACCAAATCGCTACGACCCGGACAAAAATTAAAGGTGTTGGTAAAAGGATAATCCAGGAACTATACAATTTCTAAAATGATGCTCATGAAAAATATGCAAATGATTCTCGGCAGGATGGCAATAGCCGGTTTTCTTGTTTTGGCAATAGCTGGTTGCGATTTCGACAGATCTTCCCTGCAGCCCTCCACCGGAAAAACCAACGAGATGGTGGTGGTGACGCCCGGCGACGCTTATTGGAACGGAAAAATGGGGCAGGTCATCCAGCAGTTTTTTGGACAGGAAGTACCCGGGCTGCCGCAAAGCGAAGAGATGTTCGACATGGCGCACGTGCCCGAAGCCAATTTCTCGAAGCTCTTCAAAACGCACCACAACATCTTTATCGTCGAAATTAATCCTGATTTTAAAAAGCCATTGCTCGAAACCAAACCCGACCTGTGGGCCAAGCCGCAGCGTGTGGTAAAAATGGTAGTGCCCACCGAAGAAGCCTTTTATGACGCTTTCGCTAAAAACAAGGAGGCCATAGTCGAGCTTTTCAACGCAAACGAACGCCACAGAGCCAACACTGCTTTTGCTACCATTCAGGATTTCGACATCACCGGCATGCTGCGCGACAAATATCAGGTGACTATGGTCATTCCCAAAAGTTTTTATGCGGCAACAAAGGCCGACAATTTTGTGTGGCTGCGTCGTGAGGCTGAGCAGTTTTCGCAGGCCGTGCTCATCTGGCACCATCCTTACTCCGACACTTCGGCATTCGACTACAACAGACTGATGGCGGTTCGCGACTCGATAACGCGCAAATACATCCCCGGCCCTTCCGATGGTTCCTACATGAAAATTGGCATGGAAGAGCCTCCCGTTGCCCGTCGCATCGACTTCAAAAATCATTTTGCAGTGGAGATGCGTGGATTGTGGGATGTGCAAGGCGACTTTATGGGCGGCCCATTTTTGAGTTACACTTTCGTGGATGAACCCAACAGCCGGCTGGTTACCATCGACAGTTACGCATACAACCCCAGCCATAACAAACGCGATCTGGTGCGGCAGCTTGAAGCGATATTATATACCTATCAGTTCAATAGCGATAAAACAAAAGAACAGGAAGCTGAGTAGAAAGATAGAAGTTGGGATAGAAATTAGAAAAACATATTTAAACTGTTGTTAGGACGAGGCTGAGACTCGTCCTTTCTATTTTTAAAGGCTTTGCCTGTTTTGATAAAGAAGTTTAAGATTGACTGTTCTCTAATTAATATAGATTTTGTAACCCTAAATTTTTACTTAGAATTGCCATTCTTGATCCTTCTCTGCTTTCCTGTTAAAAAAAGCAACAATTGTAATAAGTTGTCAGCAACGAAAAAGTGATGGCTGACGCTGCTGGTGTATTTTTGTGCCACTTGAGGTAATTAGGATAAATAGATCATTCACATAAAAATACTCGATACAAAATGGTAAAAAATCTTCAGGAATTGGTTGAGATAGCCAAAGGCAAAAAAACACGCAAGCTGGTATTGGCCGCTGCTGGTGACGAAGACGCAATGTTGGCCGTACAAAACGCTACCACCAACGGCATCATCGAACCGATTCTCATTGGCGACATGCAGAAAATTACCGCCATCGCCAAAAAAATCAATTTCGACATTAGCAAATTCGAAACTTTCGACGAAAAAGATAATGGGGCAGCATCCTTGAAAGCCTGTATTATGATAAATGAAGGCAAAGCTGAGATTTTGATGAAAGGCGCCGTAGGAACCGGAACCCTGATGAAAGCTGTGCTCAACAAAGAACACGGCTTGCGCTCTGGCGATACGCTGAGCCACATGGCTGTATTTGAGTCGCCACATTATCACAAGCTGCTTGGTGTAACCGATGCTGCCATGAACGTAGCTCCTGATCTGGAAACCAAAATTGCCATTATAAAAAATGCGATCCAAGTCTTTCATAAAATCGGCTGCCCCAATCCGAAAATTGCCGTTGTAGGAGCGGTAGAAAGCGTAAACCCACGCATGGAATCTACCTTGCACGCAGCTGCCCTCACTATGATGAACCGCCGCAATCAGATTAAAGGCTGCATGATTGATGGCCCGCTGGCTGTTGACAATGCTGTTTCACGCAAATCGGCAGAGCTTAAAGGTGTTTCCAGCGACGTTGCCGGTGATGCCGACATCATTGTTGCTCCCGACATCGACAGCGGCAACATCCTTTACAAATCACTCAACTTTTTGGGTGGTGCCGTATCGGCAGCCGTCATTATGGGCGCCAAAGTTCCCATCGTGCTAACCTCACGCAGCGACAGCGACCGCAGCAAGTTCCTTTCTATTGCACTTGCCGCTAACATTGGCTAAAATTTGATTTTGCAAACAGCATAGTTGGCTGTTTTTTTTAATATTAAAACACAAAATAATTTGCTCATCTGCATGGAGGGTATAGGAATATTGACGATAAATCCGGGCTCAACGTCCACAAAAATTGGCGTTTTTGTTGATCTAAACCCGGTTTTTCTCAAAAGCATCAACCACGATCCGGAGGAACTGGCACAATTTGATAAGATTACTGATCAGTTCGATTACCGCAAGGATATTATTACTGCACAACTCAATGCAGCAGAGATTCAGGAAAATGTGATAAAAGCTGTTGTGGGCCGGGGTGGGATGCTGCATCCCATCGAGTCGGGAGTGTACGAGGTAAATGAGCGCATGAAAGAAGATTTGCGTAACAGCCCTGTTGGCGAGCATGCCTCAAACCTGGGCGGTCTCATTGCCGATGCTTTTGCACAGAAACTCCCCGGCGTAAAAGCCTACATTGCCAACCCTGTAGTTGTTGACGAACTCGACGATATTGCCCGCTATTCCGGCCATCCGTTATTCAAACGTATCAGCATCTTCCATGCTTTAAATCAAAAAGCTGTAGCACGATCGCACGCCAAGTCGGTGATGCGTCGCTACGAAGAGATGAATATTATTGTAGCACATTTGGGCGGCGGCGTCACTGTAGGAGCACATTGCCAGGGGCGCGTCATCGATGTAAATAATGGCCTCGACGGCGATGGACCTTTCTCGCCCGAACGCTCAGGAACTTTGCCTGTCGGCGCATTGGTAAGAGCCTGCTTCAGCGGAAAATATACGCAGAAGGAGATACAGAAGATGATAAAAGGCGGCGGCGGACTAGTAGGTTATCTCGGCACCAATAATGCCTATGATGTGGAGATGAAAATGATGGAAGGCGACAAAGAATCCGGGAAAATATTTGAAGCTATGGCCTACCAGGTGGCCAAAGAAATTGGCGCCATGAGCGCCGTGCTGAGTGGCGACGTTGACGCTATTCTGATTACCGGCGGCATAGCACACAGCAAATGGTTTGTAAACAAAGTGATAGAACGCGTACAAAAAATAGCCCCCGTGCACGTTTATCCTGGCGAAGATGAGATGAAAGCCCTTGCCATGAACGGCATGCGCGTACTCACCGGCGAAACCGAAGTAAAAGTTTATTTGTGATCCTTAAGCCGCAGATACCGGCTGGCGACAGGCATCTTTACAACCACACGCGTTCCCGGAAATTCCTGTTTTATATCTAAATCGTACATCTCAAACACGATTCGGGTTTTGTTGAGTTCGTTGTAAACTTTCAGAAATTCCTCCATCAGATTTGCCGCTCTAAAAGCTTTCTCCTTGTTGTATTCGGCAGCTCTGATCATGCCCACACCATTATCTTCAAAGATGGCCTTCAATATTTTACCATCCTGAAATATTTCGATATGCAACAGCCCCCCCCTCTCGCGGTGCATCAACCCATTGTTAATAGCTGATTCGGCAAAAGTCTCGATGATCATCCGCGGCACTTCGATGGAAAGATTAACACCAGGATGAACTTTGATACTAAATTCAAATTTCTCGCGGTACCTGAATTTTTCTATCTCCAGATATTTTTGTGTAAAATCCAACTCCTCGTCGAGCGTGCGTGAGATCCGGTCGGAATAGAGCATAGTGCTGCGGATGAGCTTGCTGAACTTGGAGAAATAAGTATAAGCTTCCTCACGGTCTTCGCGATAGATGGCCGCAGCAATGGCATTTACAGCGTTGAAGGTAAAATGCGGATCCATTTGGTTGCGGATGCTTTTGAGCTTTAGCTCGGCAAGCGTCTTTTCGCGTAGGTAGTGCGCCTTGATTATTTTTTTCTGACCCCGGATAATCAAACAAATCATGAGCACATAAAAAACATAAATAGCCGCAATTATTAAAATGGCTTTTAGCAGAAAATATTTATCATAAATATGCTCAAACTCGTAGATGGATTGTCCTATCTGAATCATTAACCTCTTGCTGCCATCCCTAGCATTGAAGGTAGTGAGATTGTTTATTTCAAAATCCGCATTAGTGATTGCAAACTTATAGCTATGGTCGAACTGCTGGGTGTAAATATGCAACACATTTCCAGCGGGCGTTTTTTTATAAAAAACAAAATCGGGAATCACTTCATTGGTAATACTCAGGTTTTGCAGATAAAATAGATTCTTATCAATAGAATACTTTTTTATAACCTTCATATTTTCTGCAGGATCATAAAACCAAATATCTCCGTCTGAAGATGAGTAGGATCCCAGGAAATGCTGATAAGGTTTCATACATTCAAAAAACAGCGCATCGTCGGGAACATTCAGTTCCAAAGGGCTAAGCACCCTGGTAGTCATGTTGTAGGTGTAGGATTTATTGACGGGTACCCGCTCATGATTTTGGCCTATCAATAAAATATTTTTAGTGCTGTCCTGCCGGTAAAGGAAGTTAAAAACCTTTCCGTTGCCAGCGCCCAGATTCACAGGCTCGACAGCAAATTCTAAAAGATGATTGTAAATGACAAACCACTGCTGGTCGTCATGATAGGGAACCGAATCACCTGGACTGATATTCTCCAGAGCAGAGGTGGTGGGAATGATCTCCTGGTAGCCGTCGTTGTCCAGATCAACAAAAGATAAACCAATGATGGCGAAGCCGGCAGGCTGCGTTTTTAACAGCGTACTGTCAGCGAAATTGTAGGCATAAATACGGCGTGGTTGTTTACTATATCCGGCATTAATAACCGCGACGACTTCGCTGGAACCATCGCTGTTAAGATCGCTGGTGTAAAGTTGAGAGTCGTAATGAAAGCGGTTATTTACTTTACGAATAACATCCAAAAACAGGTCATCCACGATTTTACGGGTGTCGTCGAGCGGATCAATACCACCCAGAAACACAGAGTCGTTGCGTTGATAAAGCGTAAAGACATCCAGAACACCATCACCAGTGCAGTCGGAAAAAGTTAAGTTGTGGCTGCTTTTATTCAAAAAACCATTAAAGTTCCACTGCCCCCAGGTTTCGCCGGTGCCCGAAAAAATCATCATTGCGCATTGATCTATCTCGTTTTGAAAATGGACAATACATTCGTCGATGCCATCATTATCAAGATCGTGATAAAAATAAACTCTATTGCCACCCAGATGCTGGGCATAAGAAACAGAGGAGGGAACCAGATTACTTTGACGAAGCGTAAAAGGGTAAAGCAAAATGGTGATTAATGCAAAGGGAATGGCCATCACCAAAGGACTGAGCAACACAATACTTATTTTATCTCTTATTCCCGACATAAAAGGACGCATTAAAATCAATCGTCAAAAGAAGGTAAAATTACACAAAAACGCCGGGAAAAGAAATACTTTCCCCGGCGCAGGCAATTATTTAACAAATTATTGTTATTAATTTTCAGCTTTAAATTTCCTGAAAGCATCGTTCAGCTGCGGCAGCACTTTCTGCACATCGCCTACAATACCATAATCGGCAGCCTGGAAAATGGGAGCATCTTTGTCGGTATTAATGGCCACGATAACCTTTGAAGAACTCACACCGGCAAGGTGCTGAATGGCTCCGGAGATTCCCAGGGCAAAATATAAATTGGGAGCAACTATTTTTCCGGTTTGCCCAACGTGCTCTGAATGGGGGCGCCATCCTTCGTCGGAAATGGGTCGTGAGCAGGCGGTGGCGGCGCCCAGTATTTCGGCCAGCTCTTCGATGGGCTGCCAGTTTTCGGCGCTTTTCATACCGCGGCCACCCGAAACGATGATCTCGGCATCGTTGAGCAGTATTTTACCACTGGCTTTTTGTGTGTCGGTTACACGGATTTTTGATGTTGCTGGTGCTTCCGCCTGCATCGCTTCGATGGTTACTTCGGCAGGGTGCTCTTTTACACCAAAACTATTTTGCGACAAGCTAATGATTTTGCATTCGCTGTTTACGACTACATCTGCGAAAGCCTTGCCGTGGAATACTTTTTTGGGAATTGTAAACGGAGCCAGGTTGGAAGGAAGTCCGGTTGCGGCAAATACCATCCCGGCCTTTAATTTTACGGATACGCGTGGCGCAATGGCTTTGGCGGTATTGGATGCTGAAAAGATGATGACGCCGGCGTTTTCCTGTTTGGCTGCCTGCGCAATGACAGTGGCATAAGCCTGGTTTTGTAAAGTATTAAATGCTTCGCCGGAAACCTTCAGCACTTTGCTGATGCCATAAGTACCCAAAGACTTTAGCTCATCTTCGGCCACATCTCCCAGGGAAATGGCGATGACCTGCCCACCCAGTTTTCGGGCTATTTCCGAACCATAAGAAGCAATTTCGTAAACGGATTTTTTAAACTTGCCGTCGAAATTTTCGGTGTATATCAGTACGTTGTTCATGGTAAATACAATTTTAAAAAGTTGAGTATTAAATAATTTTGGCTTCGTTGTGAAGCAGGCTCACCAGCTCAGCGGCATTGTCGGCCTCTATCATTTTGCAGGCTGCTTTGGGCTGCGGCGGTGTGTAATGCACAAATTCGGTCAGAGCTTCGGCACCTGCGGCAGGAACAACTTCGAGTGGTTTTTTACGCGCCATCATAATTCCCCGCATCGAAGGGATGCGTGGTTCGATTGCAATACCTTTCTGCACAATTGCAATCACCGGAGCAGCAGCTGAAACAACTTCAAAACCACCGGCTATTTCCCGGTTAAGTTTTATCTCGTTGCCTTCAATTTCTATTTTCGAAACCGACGACACGGATTCCATATTCAGAAACTCGGCCAGCATGCCACCCATTGCCGATCCGTTGTAGTCGGATGATTCTATTCCGCAAAGGATCAGATCGTAGTTTTTATCTTTTATGGCTTCGGCTATTTCGTGGGCTACTGCATAAGCATCGGCTGGCGCGGCATCTACGCGGATAGCGTCGTCGGCACCAATGGCCAACGCTTTGCGCAAAGTGGCTTCGGAGCCGGCATTGCCAACATGGATAATGCTCACCGACGGGATGCTGCCACCGGAAGCTTCTTTGAGTTCCAGAGCGCGTGTAAGCGCCAGCTCATCCCACGGATTGATGATCCACTGCACGCTGCTCAGGTCGATGGCGTTCTGGTCGCCGCTGAGTTTGATGCGGGTGGTAGTATCGGGTACATTGCTGATACAGACTAGTATTTTCATTATTCAAAAGTTTGATTTAGATTATTTTGATGCCGGCAAAAATAGATAAAATTTCTTCGGATGGCTTATCATCACCCACCGGATGTTAGTGATTGGCATAGCTGCCGGCTTATTTGCTTTTGAGAATGCTGCGCGAGATCACGATCTTTTGTATCTCGGAGGTGCCTTCATAAATCTGCGTAAGCTTGGCTTCGCGCATCAATCTTTCTACGTGATATTCTTTCACGAATCCATAGCCGCCGTGTATCTGAACAGCTTCGGTGGTTACTTCCATGGCAATGTCGGCAGCATAAAGCTTGGCCATCGAACCGGCCAGCGAATAAGGTTTGTTGTTGTCTTTGAGCCAGGCAGCTTTGTGCACCAGGTTACGTGCATTTTCTATTTTAAGATACATATCCGCAAGCTTAAAAGCGATGGCCTGGTGATCTGAGATAGGGCGACCAAAGGTTTTTCGCTCCTGCGAGTACTGCAGCGCCCTTTCGTAAGCACCCGCAGCAATTCCGGTAGCCTGTGCGGAAATGCCAATTCTACCAGCTTCGAGGGCTTTCATAGCGAATTTAAAACCAAAGCCATCCTCGCCCAGGCGGTTCTCTTTGGGCACTTTTACGTCGTTAAACATCACCGAATGGGTATCGCTGCTGCGCATGCCCATTTTGTCTTCGTGCGGCCCCAGACTGATGCCCGGAGAATGACGATCGACGATGAGCGCGTTGATGCCGTGGTGTTTTTTATCAGGATCGGTTTGTGCTATCACTATATAAATGGATGAATGGTCGGCGCTGGTAATCCAGTTTTTGATGCCGTTGAGCAGATAATGATCACCCTTGTCTTCGGCCAGCGTTTTTTGTGAAGTGGCATCAGAGCCGGCTTCAGGCTCCGAGAGCAGAAAAGCGCCGATATGTTCACCGGTGGCCATGCGTGGCAGAAATTTTTGTTTCTGCTCTTCCGTGCCGTATTTCTCCAGGCCATAGCTTACCAGCGAGTTGTGCACCGACATAATGACCGCCACCGAAGAGTCGATTTTCGAAATCTCTTCTATTGCCAACGCATACGACAAACTGTCCATGCCGCCGCCGCCATATTTCGGATCGATCATCATACCCAAAAATCCAAGCTCTGCCATCTCTTTAACATGAGCCGTCGGATAAGTGGCCGTGTGGTCGCGCTCTATAACGTCGGCTTCAAGCTTGCGGGCAAAATCGCGGGCAGCCTGTTTTATCATCAGATGTTCTTCGGTGTAATCAAAATTCATCTTTTTTTATTATTAGATTTAAAATGATTTATCTGATGTTTAACAGCTTACCGACTACTTTTGTTGCTAATTATTGGAGGCGTTTTTAATAAATTCCGAAAATCAATAATCCGACAACCTGCTTTTTGATTTCAAATAATCGCCCCTGTTTCTTTGGTCGTGAACTGATGAAGCACGCGTTTCAGCTCATCAGGCTTTTGGGTACCGATCAGTAATTTTTTTCCTTTGTGCAGGATGATCTTCAAGCCATAGCTGCCTGCAACTGAATATGCTTTGCCACCGCCGCCCAACCGATAGCCCCAGCCACCGTAGTCGCAGATGGGACGATATCGGATTACCTGCGCTGTGGCAATTTCCTTCCAGCTGATGTGCCTCTCCTTACGATGCAATATCGTAAAACGCCAGGTAACGCCCCGCGCATCAACACGCGTGTACAAGGCAATGATGCGAAAAAAAACAATCAGACCGATGGATATCGCTAAAGCTAAATATTGAACCACGTCAGGAGCTGGATTATTGCCGAAAGGTATGCCCATAATAATCTGCTGCACAAAGCCCCAAAAAATCACACCCGTTACTGCTATTATCAGAAGCCACAACCACCATTGATTGAAGCGCTGCTTTTCGGAAAATACTTTTGTTGCCATCGTTTTGTTTTGCGGCCAAAGATAGTAAGTAATTGATTTATAGTTTCGTTTCCTGATTCACGCAGAAAGCACCACTCTCGTCGAAGAAAAAATTGCCTCAACAGACAGATTTTTTGTGGCATCGACTGGAGTTGGAAACAATACGATCTGACATTATCACTAGCATATAAATATTCGAAAAACATTTTACAATACCCTATTCGTTACTCCCCGTGAATATTGGGAACAATACAAAACCTCCCGCTAAGATCTTTTTCTGATGCCTGTTGTTTGCTTTAAAAAGATTTTCCTATTTTTGTCAGCCAACGAAGCAAAAACACGACTTCATAATGAATAAGATTCTACAATTAACCATCCTCAGTATGCACGTTCAGGTGAACGTGAAGAACCGCGACGCTTTTAGTATCTGCTAATTCCCCCTCAGGGCTTTCACAGCCCGCTCATTACCTTTTTTATTTTCATTTTATTTTATTAAAAAAACATTTTAAATCATGGAATTACCATTTGCAGAAACCTATAAAATTAAGATGGTGGAAATCATCCGCCGCAGCACCCGCCAGGAGCGTGAGCAGTGGATCAAAGACGCTCGTTACAACCTTTTCAACGTACGCAGCAACCAGGTATTTATCGACCTGATCACCGACTCGGGCACCGGCGCCATGAGCGACATGCAATGGTCGGAGATGATGCTTGGCGACGAGAGCTACGCCGGCGCTTCTTCCTATTACAAACTCAAGAATGCCATCACCACGCTGTTGGGATTTCCCTATTTCCTGCCTACCCACCAGGGACGTGCAGCCGAAAACGTACTTTTTTCCGCGTTGGTAAAAAAAGATGACGTGGTACCCGGCAACTCCCATTTCGACACCACCAAAGGCCACATCGAATATCGTAAGGCTACCGCCATCGACTGCACCATCGACGAAGCATTCGACACACAAATCGATCACCCTTTCAAAGGAAACATCAACCTGGAAAAGCTGGAAGATGTTTTGAAAAAATATCCCCGCGAACGCATCCCCATGATCGTGGTCACGGTTACCTGCAACTCGTCGGGCGGACAACCCGTTTCGATGGAAAACCTGCGTCAGGTTTATGCGTTGGCACAATCCTACGGCATACGCGTGGTATTCGACTCAGCACGCTTTGCCGAGAACGCCTATTTCATCAAGATGCGCGAAAAGGGCTATGCCGACAAAACCATCAAAGAAATCGTTGCCGAGATGTTCAGCTATGCCGATGCTATGACCATGAGCAGCAAGAAAGACGCGATTGTAAACATGGGTGGTTTTATAGGATTTAAAGACGAAGCGCTCTGGAAAAAGGCGCAGACCTTCACCATCATGTACGAGGGCTTTATCACCTACGGCGGCATGTCGGGACGCGACATGAACGCTGTGGCACAGGGACTGCACGAAGGTACCGAGTTCCAGTATCTCGACACACGAATCCGTCAGGTAGCTTATCTGGGTGATAAGCTCAAAGAGTACAATGTTCCGGTGCAGGAACCTTTTGGCGGCCATGCCATCTTTGTGGATGCCAAACGCTTTTTGCCACACCTGCCCAAAGAACAATTTGCCGCACAAACGCTGGCCATCGAAACTTACCTCGAAGGCGGCGTGCGCACCGTAGAAATTGGCGCCCTGCTGGCCGACCGCGATCCCGTAACACGCGAAAACCGTTATCCCAAACTTGAGCTGCTGCGACTTGCCATCCCGCGAAGGACTTACACCAACAGCCACATGGATTATATAGCTGCCACGCTGGCCAACGTTTACGAACGCCGCAACGAGATTACCAAAGGCTTTAGAATAACACAGGAAGCTCCCATCATGCGCCACTTTACCGTGGAGCTGGAGCCAGTGGTTTAATAAAAATTGCTGATATCTCTTCCATCCCAAACCGGATGAAGCGCCCCGGGCCATAAAGCCGGGAGAGTTTCATCCGGTTTTCTTTGTCATAAAGTATTTTTGTTTGGGTCGAATCAATGCATTGTTTTTTAACTTTGATTTCATTGTTGTCCGGTTAGCATATTTTTATGCTAATAAATCATAAAGTTGGGGGGAAGGGGACTTGTAAAACTGTTAATTCCATCGTACATTTGTCACGATTTCAAAAAATTAGATTTATTAATAAACAAATAAATCAGAACTATGAAACATTTAAAACCGTTCACAATCAGCGTTTTGCTGTGCGTGCTGTTTGGTTTCGGCATGTCGGCGCAAAACTATGTTCCGTTCCCCGCTTCTGATGCCGAATGGAACGAAGTGCTATACCACGGGCAACCCATATCCCAAACCAACTACACCTACACGATGCAGGGCGATACCGTGATCGAGGACATGGTGTATCAAAACATTTATTACCAGGATACGGTGTTGCCCACCGATGAGCTTTACTATGCAGCCTCCATCCGCCAGGATACGCTTGCCAAAAAAGTGCATGCCCGGAATTATGAGTTTCTGCCGGATAATGAAGAAGTGCTTTTGTATGATTTTTCTAAAAGTATCGGGGATACTGTTGTTGTTGGCGTAGAAGATATAAGCCTTGGATATTACATCATCGACCATATCGATTCCATTTTAACCGGAAACATGTACCGGAAGACATTTTATTTTACCGGTATCTTTTCGGATTACTACTGGATTGAAGGCATTGGCAGTACCGGAGGATTATTTGCACCGGTTCGTCCTATTCCCACTGGACCACATTGGTGGTACAACACCTGCTTTTGGCATGATGGAGAATTACAATTTATGAACCCTGAATTTAATAATTGTTTCCCCATCCTCACATCTGTGGATGAAGATGCCGCAAAACCGCAAAGCAATTCATTAACAGCCAGTCCCAACCCCACCCATACCGGGGGAATCCTTTTGGATATAAAAGATCTGGAGTGTTTTCCAAATGCTGAGCTAAAAGTGTTCGATATTTACGGTAAGACAATCCACCACGAAACCGTAGCTCCGCACCAGAGTGCAACCCGGCTGGACACAAGCCGATGGCCGGCAGGAATCTATATCGCCGCTATCTTTAGCAACGGGCAAATAAAGGATAAGTGTAAGCTGGTGGTGGAGTAGGTTTTTATTCTCTCTTTTTGACGTTTCGAGGTCAGTCAGCTGACTAACGCTCGAAAGTCTAAGGCACACGGCAATTCTCTATTCCAAAAATTCGGATAGAAACGTTAAATCGAAATGTATTCATTTCCTGCAATCGCCATCGCAGCTTTCACACCATCTACCGCTGAGCTGGTAATTCCGCCGGCATAGCCGCTTCCTTCACCCAGGATATAAATATTATCAAAACCATCACAACGGCGGTGTTCATCGCGAATTACCTGCACGGGCGCACTGGTTTTAGTTTCCAGTCCAATCATCACCCCCGTTTCAAAACCTTTGATCTTGCGGCTAAAGTTGCTCATCCCCTCTTTGAATGCCGCGATAGTTGCGGCAGGCAACAACTGCCTGAAGTCATGGGGAAAAACTTCAAAAGGATAGCTGTTGGCAGGAAGCGTGGCTGCAGTTTTATCCAATAAAAAATCAGCTATCCGGTTTCCGGGAGCGGCATAACTTTTTGTAAGATCAAAAACGCGTTGCTCCAGCTTTTCCATCCACGCAAGCATGCCGGCGAAGTCAACCGTTTTGTTGCCCGGTACTTGTTCCGGATGCAAACCCGCCACGATGGCTGCGTTAGCAAAGGGCGAATTGCGGGCATAATCCGAAACGCCATTCACGATGTTTTGCATTTCGGCCGGAGCAGAAGGAACCACTTTACCGCCTGGACACATACAAAACGAATAGACTGGAAGCCCGTTGGAGGCTTTGTGGGTGAGTGTATAATCGGCAGCTTTTAGCCCGGGCAAGTGCTCCCTGCCCCACTGCGAGCGGTTGATAAGCGGCTGCGGATGCTCCACGCGCACCCCAATAGCAAAAGGCTTGAGCCGAAAAGCAATGCCGTGGCGGTGCAACATTCTGTAGGTGGCGTACGACGAATGTCCTGGCGCCATCAGCAGCATATCGCAAGGATAAGTTTGCTGTGCGGTGATAACTTCGGTGCAACGCCTGCCGGTGATTTTGATGTCAATAACTTCGCTGTCGAAAATCATGCGCCCGCCCAGGGATTGAAATTGCCGGCGCAGCTCCGGAACAATGCGCCGCAGGTTATCGCTGCCGATGTGTGGTCGCGCCAGATACCGAATCTCCTCTGGAGCGCCGGCGCTTATGTAGGTATCAAAAACGAATTGCTTCTCCAGCGCTATTCCTTTGGTGCGGGAGGTAAGCTTGCCATCGGAAAAAGTACCTGCACCTCCTTCGCCGTGGCAGTAGTTGGCGTGGCTATTAAAAGCAGATTTTCCTTGTTCAAAATCCAGAACCGACTGGTAACGTTTGCCGGCTTCGGGGCCTTTCTCGAGCAAGGTGACATTAAAACCCGACTTCTGCAACACCAGCGCGGCAAAAAATCCAGCCGGACCGCTGCCCACCACCACAACATGCTGCGGCCGCTTTTGGTAATGAATATTGAGCTGCGGCGGAGTTTCGTAAATTTCACCTTTGCGTTCCTGCGAAAAGATCCGCACACGCGCCAGCCAAAAAATATCGGCCTTGTGCCGCGCATCAAGGCTTTGCTGTAAAAGTTCCCACCTAAATTTTTTAACGCCCGCTTTGGCCGCTACCTTCTTTCGCAGCACCTCCTCCTGATAGTTTGTAGGGAGTTTTATTTCAACATCCTGAAAATAGATTGGTGACATATTATTTCCTTTTCTTTATTAATGAGCTTTTCGCTTTCGCTAAATTCCAAATTTCAGAACTCCTGACCCGGCGTAAATCTCATGTCGCGATTTTTAGATTTCTCCCTTAAAATTTGCTACGCAAATTTTCCAGTCGAAATGACAGAGCCCATGGGCTGATTTGGGAGGAAGGGTCGGGCGTTCTCAAACACTAAATTTCAAAAAAACTAAAAGAAAAAAGGCCGGAAACAGTGTCCCGGCCTTTAAAAACTCACTTCATGAAAAATTATTCTTTTATGATCTTTTCGATGATTATTCCGCAGTTGCTGCGAAGATACAGATAATAAACTCCCTGTGCCATATTCGAAAGATCGATGCTGTGGATAGCCGCTCCATTTATTTTCAGTGTTTCGGCCATCACTTGCACACCGAGTGCATTCATCAGCGTAAGCTCGTAGGTAGTTTCCTGCGTAGAGTTGAGTTGCAGATTGAAGATGCCGGTGGTAGGATTGGGATAAACGCTTACTCCTTTTGTAGAAATATCGTTGATGCCCGTAGGATCCATCACCATAATTTCGAGGCCGTCAGAATATTCGCCCATGCCGCAGTCGTTGCCACCACATACTTTCAGGATAGCACTGCCCACGTAGGTTTCGCTCCAAACAATCTCAACCTCATTCATATTCATCGACATTACGCCTGCTTCTGCAGGAATGAGCACCCATTCGTAAAGAGTGCAATTGTCGAGCATCTGTGTCTGATACATCTCGGTTTCGCCATTTCCAACAGCTACATCGCCATCGATAGCACCAGCCTTTGCCGGAACATCATCCACATGGATGTAATTGTATTTTGTCATCTGCTGTGAATCGGTTCCGTCAGAGATTTCGAGGGTTACATTATAAACGCCTTTGGTGTTGTAAACCACCACAGGATTTTGCTCGGTGGAGATTTCGGGAGTACCGCCGGGGAAAGTCCACAGCCAGCTTACGGCGCCAAGAGAAGCATCCGTATAGGTTACTTCCATGCCGGCGCAACCTTCGGTGACAGAGGCGGTAAAGTTGGAAACCAGCGTAGCGGGCATCATGCCGAAGAAGTCGAGATAAGCTTCCATAAGTTCGATGCGTCCGGTGGCAATGCCGCCAAACTCGTGTGAGGCACCAATAGTTTTATAGACGCCGCCATCGTTGGCAACGGCCGTTCCATAGCTTGGCGACTGATTGTTAAGAATCAAAGTACCGGTAGTCGCCACCATGCGGTCTATCCAGTTGTTGTCGCCAGTGTAGGACATCGACATGCCTTCGGTAAAAGTACCTACAACCCCCACTATAGTTCCCAAATCGCCGCTGCCATCGGCAGTGCCATTGAGCCCAAACATACTATGAACAGGTGTGGGAGTATTAAAATACCAGGTATCGCCACCTTCCATGTACAGCTTGCCGCCGGCATTCAGGTAGTCGGCGAGCTTTTGTCCGTCGGCATTGCTTAGCGAAGTATTGTTGTTATAAATACCAAGTGACACAAATATGGATGAATAAAGATTAAGATCGGCGGGCAGATTGGTAACTTCATCGTAAGCCAGACCAATCTCGTCGAGGGCATCTGCTATTTTGTTGGCTGAGTTGTGATTTCCGTCCTTATCTACGATGAGTACCGGTATTTGGCCTACTACGATCGTGAATCCGTCGGTGGCCATCAGATCTTTCTCAGCAGTCATTTCAAAATCTAAATTCACCTGATGACCTGCCGGAGTAGCTTCGTCGGCGGTAACTTCAAATTCAGCTACAGCGCTCTCACCGGCTTCCAAAACTCCGTAACTCATCGAAGAACTATGGATGGTGAGATACATATCGCTGGAAGTAAGGTCACCCACAACGTTATCCGCCATAGCGCCACCGGCATTAGTTATCGACACCGAAATTGTGGCTGATTCGCCCGGATCAAGCTTTCCGTTGTTGTTTCCGGTAATATCCGAAATGGTAAACGCATCAAACTTCAGCACGCCAGCCGTGGCGGTAAGTACAAATGTGCTTTCCCAGGTTTCGCTACCGGTAGCCGTTACATTGAAAGCTACGTTGTGTCCGTTAGGAACATCATTGGCAACTTCTACTGCAAAGGCATTTTCGATTGTAACAATTGCATCAGGTGCAATGGTTCCGAAGTTTTCGGTAGCATCCGTGATGGCTACATATTCGTCGTCGGTAGTGATGGTAACCAATACATTGGTAGCATTGGCAACGCCCACATTTTTCATGGCCAGATTAAGCGTGGAAGCTTCACCATAGATCAGTTTACCGGAAGGTGTATTAACAGCCACCTGGTTGAAGATTACGTAAGGGCCGGTTGGTGGGATACACTGGATGTTTTCGTAAATAGTTTCGCCGTTGAAAGCCGTAACAACGAGCTTCACGTCGCCGGGCTGGAAATTATTAGGAATGGATACATAACCGTTTTCATCAGAATAGGCACTGGCAAAGATTTCATCTTGCGAAAGCGCAACCATCGCGCCTTCAAAAGGAGCACCATTAAGGTTAACTGTGGTTTCGAAATCGGCACCTACCAGCATCACATTATTAGAAACGGTAACCGGAGCGGCTTCGTCGGTTCTTATCTGCAAAGAGGCATCACCAAAAGTAATCCATGTTTGCAGGGTCTCCAGGTCGGAAGAACCGCTGCTCTCGGTGTACATCAAAACGAGCCCGTTAACAACGATAGAGCCAATAATTGTGCGGCCTTCGGTGGTACTGATACCGTTGCCGGGATTGGTGGCGTAATTATAACCACCAGTAATAATATCATTAAAATAGTCCTGACCACGCATTGGCGGATCCCAAGACTGGTTGATGGTTGACATAAGCGTCATAATGGCGCCGCCGTTTTCTTTCCGGAGCCAGGCTTCGGCAAAACAGTCGCCCGAATGAAAAGCACCATTAACACAAGCAACCGAGAAAATAAAGGGCAGTTTGTTGCCATTGGTAAGGCTATTTACATTAGAACTGCTAAAGCCACTGGAACCCCAGGAAGTTTGTGAGCCATGGCCGCAATAGTTTATAATGCTGGCGCCTTGCTCCAGATAGTTTTTCACCATAGTGGAATTCCCCGATGGGTCGTAGGCGGTGTACATGTTATTATAAGTAAACGGATGGAGCTTGTGATTATAGATTATGTCGATGTGTTCATAATCCTTCTCGCCATCATCGCCGGGGCCCTGGGTACTGGCAATACCAATAGCATTGGGATACCAGGTTCCTTCGGGATTCTTTTCGTATTCGATAGTCTTATTTACTTGCACGGTAACCTGAGCCGGATTGTTTGCCGAAAAACGACCGATAGCAATTTCCGGGAAATAATCGGTACCTACCACACAGCCCAGCATCGGATCCGTAGGAGCATTGGAATAGCCAGCCGTTTCTGATTTTATGTCGGCCCAGTCGCCCACGAGCTGTACGTAAAGAATGTCATTGTTTGCGTTGTAACTCTGCTGGATAAGGCTTTTCACGTTGGTGCCGGTAGCAACCACTTCTTTATAAACCCCAAAACCTTTTTCCCTCTTCCAGTCGATGTATGGCTGGATGGCAGCTTCGTCGCGGGCAGTGGTGATAACTAGAATATCGCCGACTTCGCCCATGTCCATCACATCCTGCTGGTTTTCGTAATTCATAAATAATGAAGTGTAAAGACCTTCCATTGCCGGGAAATATTTCCCCGAGGTGCTGTACAACGGATTCACCGGAGCAGAGTCGTCAGGTGTAAGGGTTACTTCGATATTTGTGTAAACGCGAACGGTATTCGTAACCGCATTGTAGCTGAAAGGATAGATGTAAACGGTAGCACCGCGCACGTCTTTAATAATAAAAGGATCGGTGAACGTAGCAACTTCAGCGGGGAAAAAAGTGTTGGTAATCGATTCGGGAGCAATAACGTATGGAATCGTCGAGGGATCCTGGTCGCGGTAGATCACTCCACGCGAAGGCACCAGCGGGGCTTCTACCTGTAAATCAACAAAAGAAAGAGCCGAAACCTGCATGATCATATTCTTTACAGGATCGAGCTGAATATTGGCATTGATAAATGGAAGCTCCGCAAAGCCTTGTTCTTTGGTGGTAACGTTACGAGCAAAATCGATAGCCGAAAACACAGTACCATCAAGAGTAACGGTTCTGATACTATAATCTTTGATTGTAAATTGCAGGGTGGCACTACCAGAGGCACCTTGCTTGTACTGTAGGTCGTAGCCGTTATTAGCCATCAGACCAACAAAAGCAAAAAGAAGAAAAACATTTAAAAAGATTTTTTTCATACAGTGAAAATTTAAAAGTTTGATGAGTTTAAAAAAAATTATTTTGTTTAGTAATGAATCCAAAATTGAGAATAATCGAAATTTATTTTCCAAGAATAAGCTTGCGCGATACATTCTTATCTGCGCTTTGCAAAATCATATAATAAACACCGCTGTCGAAGAGGGAAAGGTCTATGTCAAAGCTGTTGATCCCAAAGCGGTCTAAATTTTCCATGGTTTCCTGATACAAATTCTGCCCGTACGCATTGATGATAGAGACGACAAGCCTGTCGTCATTTTCAGCCAGAAAGTCGATGTGTACTTTATCGACAGTCGGATTGGGGAAAATCCTGAAATTGCCCTGACGTTCAAGCTCAGCAATAAAAGTAGGCTGAAAGAAAATACTGTTGGATGGCACTGAGTGACACCCCGACACATTTGTAATAATATTGTAATAATTTCCGGCCACGGTGGGACGATACGTCTGTCCCACAGCTCCCACTATAACCCCCGTGTCGTTGTACCATTGGTTTCCGTACTGCATCGACGACAACAGGTTTTCGCCCACTTGTACGATTTCAGGAGTGGCAGGCACCGGGTGCACTTCCACCAGGATTTCGTCAGTATAAGTCTGGGCTTTGATCATATCGGTAACTGTGACCACATAAAAGGTGTTGCTGAGCGGCATGGCCACAGGATTGCGCAAAGCAGAATTGCTGAGCGCTTCGGCAGGCGACCATTTGTAATGATAATTGCCCGATCCTCCATACACGCTTACGTTGAGCTGTGTAGCTTCGCCGGCGCATATTTCGGCAGGTGCCGCCGTGATGTTGCCCGACAAAGAGTTGCTGGTGATAATCCCAAAGAACTCCAGATATTTCTTCATCAAGCCAATTCGATTGTTGCCATAGCCACCAAATTCTGCTGAGGTGCCAATTGTTTTGTAAGTTTCGGCATCGTTTGCAATGGCACAATTATAGGCAGGACTGGCATTTTTTAAAATAACAAAACCGGCATCGACAGGTTGCAAATGATCAATCCAACTGTTGTCGCCGGTGTATTCCATGGTAAGCCCCTGCGTCATGGTTCCGTTTACACCCTCGACGGTAGATAAATCGTTGCCGCCATCTGCCACGCCTTCGATGGCGAAAAGCGGATGCACTGCCGTAGGGGAATTATAAAACCAGGCATCGCCACCTTCGAGGTAGAGGTTTCCACCCGCCATCAGATAATCGTAAAGCTTCTGCCCCTCATCAACCGTAAGTGCATGGTTTTCGGGATAGACGCCCAGACAAACCAAGATGGAGGCATACTTTTGTAAATCCTCCGGAAGACTGGTTTCGGTCGCAGCCGAAATATTTAGCGCTTCGATGGCTTCAGCTATTTTATAAGCCGAATTGTTGTTTTTATCCAAATCGACGATCAGCACCGGCACCTGACCAATCACCACAGTAAATTCAGAAATTTTATTCCCGGTAAGGGTATCTTCAAAATCGAGCATTGCGGTGGCCACCAAACCGACTGGCGTATTTTCGTCGGCAGATATTTCGTAAGTTGCCATGGCCTGTCCGTCCACATCAATATCGCCGTAAGGCAAATAATCGATGGTGTTAACGGTGAGATACGCATTATCGCTCGTGAGCCTGCCAATAACCGCCGCTGCAGCAGCGCTTCCGTTATTTTCTATTAATGTTGTGATTAACACAGTTTCTCCGGCGTCAATGCGTCCGTTGTTATTTCCCTGAGAATCGTCGATGCTAAAACCGCCAAAATTGAGCTGCGGCGCATGTCCTTTGATGGAAAATTTGCTGTTCCATATTTCCACACCATCACTGGCCTGAAGTACAAACCCCACCTGATGGCCATCCGGAATATTGCCAGAGAAAGTAATTTCAAAAATATTTTCAAGTGTAACCGTTGCATCCGGATAAAGATTGCCAAGCACCGCGTTGCCATTGTCTATCTCAACAAATTCGTCATCTGACGCTAAAGTGAGCGTGACGTTATTTGCAGGTTGCAATCCAAAATTCTTCATCGAAACATCCAAACCAAATGTTTCTCCGTATTCGGCCAACCCGTTTCCATTGGTTTGCAAATCATTTACACCAAAACCATCGAGCAATACATAGGGAGCATCGGGAGCGGCTACGACAATGGTGGCGCTGTATGGCTGCAGGTTTTGCCCGGTGATCACTATCTCTGCTTCACCAGGCAGCACAATGGGTTCATCAAAAACCACTTCGGCCAGCCCGTCGGCATCGGCCAGAGCAGCGCCGTGTAAAACGTCTTCTGTCGAAATGGCCACAAAAGCATGCGGCGCAGTGTTTACAACCAGCGATGGCTGACCGGGTGTGATCAATGGCACATAATCGGCGGTAATGGCTGAAGGCTGCGAAAAATAAACCATCAGCGATGGATCGCCCATCAGGTGGTAAACTTCCCAATAATATTTCTCGAGTTGCGCGCCGGCCTGCGTCACCGCAAGGTTTCCGGCTACGGGCATTTGCCCTTGCGTTACGTACCAGTCGTCGACAGCAATTCCGGGCATGTCGTGGAAAGTTCGGTCGAAGGCACCAAGGTGCGTGGGGTTATAAACAGGATTGGCCGATACGGCTTCAAAGCCTACCGACCACCAAAAATCTTCGTTCCAGTAAGTATTGTTGCTGGCGCCGATATAGCCTACGGCGCCTTTCAAAGGAGCGCGCAGCACTGCTTCGGCCAGGCAGGTTGCCTGAAAATTGGCAGAGGAGCAGCAATTGCCCACCATCAGCGGATACTTATGTGCATTGGTAAGCGCAGAAACATTGCCGGTAACAAAGCCGGGATTGCTCCATCCCGACGGGCTGCAATGTGCAGTATAGTTTACGTAGGAGACGCCCTGCGAAATATTTTCGATAATCAACTCCGAATATTTACCACTGGCGGGTTCGGGCTGCAGATAGGTGTGGGTTTGCAATCCATGTGCTTCGTTAAAATAATTTGTCGAGCCATAGTTCACCTGACCGTTTCCCCAGACAGAGCCATGTGTGGGATCCGCTCCGGCAATGAGCACCGCCTCATCCAAAAACGACGGGTCAGGAAACTGATACTGCTCATATTCTAATGTCTTATCAATTTGGGGCTGCAGCTCCGCCAAGGTGTTTGCGGAGAAACGTCCATAAAAAGCATCCGGGAAATGATCGTCGGTATATTCAGCGTAATAAAGATCAGTAACGTGTCCGCCGGTGGTGCCGCCAAAGGCTGGAATTTGCGCCACATCGCCCACCAGCAAAACAAAAGTTTGCGATGCATAACCTTCGGGAGGATTGTTGTAAAAATCTTTCAGGTATTGACGGATGCTAACGGAGGTATTTCCTACCGAAGGGTCGTCGGTGTAAGCTTCTACAACTTTAAAACCTTTGCGGGATTTCCATGCTACCAAAGGCTGAAGAGCATCGGCAAACATCGGATCGGAAACAATGATGTAAGTGATCGAAGGATTGCCGTATGCATAACCATCCGCAAGCTCTTTAAAATTAAAAACGCTCCCGGCAACACTTTTAAAATACTGATTGTTGTAGTTGGCTTTCAATTGCAGCGTAGCTGGCACATTGGCATTTGTGTAAACAACATTAACACTCAATTGCCGGTACACGCGCACGATTCCTTTTACAGGATTGTATTGTACGGGCGCTATCTCAAGCCTCGCCAGCCTTACGCCACGCATCGTGCCCAACGGAACCACTTTTACCAGCTCATCGCTGTTGAAATCATCTAAATTATAGGCAGACGCATCATGTGCAAAAGTCGCCAGCTCAGGATTGTCACTTTTTGATACAGGAGGCTGCACCGGAATAATCTGTGCATCAATTCCATAATCAGCGAGATTAATATCTTGATAATTCGATTTGATAATTTCGATGGAAATATCGCAACCCAAAGGAATTTCAATCAGCTTTTTCATTACCGGCAACATAGGCGTTCCCACTTGCGTGGAATAACCATAGCCATCAGCCCGAAGCTGCACGTAAGCTGCGGAATTTGATTTCACTTCAAAAGTTTCGATTTTGCCAAGGCTGTTGCTAAGGGTAAGCTCCTGATAAGTGTTTTCGCCAATAACGATTTGGGTGGGTTCATTACCAAACTGCAAAACTTGTGCTATAAGGCCTTCCTGGGTGGGCATGAAAGCCGCCAGGAACACCATCAGCACAAGTAAAACATTGATGCTAAATCGTTTGGTCATGAAATAAACTCGTTGTTATTAATAATTTATCCGCGAAATCAGGCGCAAAATTAGGCTTTAAACAGACATCATTGTAATTTATTTTAGAAAGTATCCCTACCTTTACTTTCCCACTTTTCCAGTCTACCGCCTTGTGAATCAACTTTCCAAACAAAAACTAGTGCCTACTGTTCAAAATTGAAAGGGTCAAATTTAGTATTGTTTGGCAGTAGAGCAAGAGGGGCTGGTGTTAAAAAATTGTTAATGTGGGAGAAGTTCGTTGTTCCCTTCGGCTACGCTCAGGGCAGGTGTGGTTCATTGTTCGATGTTCCTGTGGTTCGGACGAAGTTTCGGTGGTTGCAGTGGCTCTGGTGGCTGAGCGGAGCCGAAGCCAGATTGTCAAAACCAGCTTGTCGAAGCCCGGGGTTCATCGTTAGCGTTTGGACGAGGCTGAGCCTCGTCCTTTCTATTTTATAGGCTTTAGCCTATTGAAATTTAGAAAATATTTAAAAACGGAAAAAAGGCAGTGTTTGCAGGAATAGAGGAAGCATTCGCAGAGCCAAAGTGTTCTTTACAACTTATGAATAAGATATTTGGATGAAATATTCCGCACCGGATACCAGGCTGCCAGAAGGCCAAGAACGATGACGGTGGCAAATACCAGGAGAAAATCAACCGCTTTAATTGCCACCGGATAGGCGTCTACCACAAAAGTTCCGGAGCCGCCTCCCAAACTTATCAGTCCGAAAGTTTGTTGCAGCCAACTGATAAGACCGCCCAACAGCAGCCCCAATAAGGCGCCGCCAATCGAAATCATGATGCCTTCAAACAAAAAGATGCGCCTGATCAGACGGTTGGAAGCACCCATGCTGTGCAGCACTGCCACATCTTTTTTCTTGTCGAGGATAAGCATCGTCAAGGAGCTAATAACGTTGAAGGTGGCGATGATGAGAATGAAAGTTAGAATGAGAAAAATTGCCCACTTCTCCGACTGCATCACACGATAAAGCAATGCCTGCTGTTCAAAACGATCTTTCACCACGAAATCGCTGCCGATGATATTTTTGATTTCTTCTTTTACTTTTTTCGTGCTGTAGCCCGGCGCCAGACCCACTTCCACGCTGGTAACCTCACTGGTGTAGTCGAGCAGCGAGCGGGCTGTTTCGATAGGCATCACGGCATATTTGGTATCAAAATCCTGCTGGATGCTAAAAATCGCAGAAGGAAAAATCCCTTTGCTATTGAAGGCCTGCTCAATATTAGCGCCAAAACGCCCTTCGCGACGCGGCACATAAACCATCACCGGATTGAGCAAATCGTTGAGGCTGGCACCAAGAAAATACGAAACTCCTGCGCCGAGAATTAATCGCGGCTGCCCCATCTCTTGCAGCAGAAACTTTCCGGCGATCAGCATCGTATCCAACCCCGTCATCTCTTCAAATTCCTCGCTCACGCCTTTGATGGTGGCAATATATTGCTTGTCGCGATATTTAAACAAAGCGTTTTCTTCCACCACCTGCGTCAGAACAAACACCCCCGGAAGGTTTTGCAGCTTTTCGTATGGAAAAGTTTCGTAATCGAAAGTTTTGCCTTTTTCGGTAGTAATGGCAAGGTCGGGATTAAAGGAGTTGAACAGAGATGTAATGAGGCCTTCAAAACCATTAAACACCGACAAAACGATGATGAGCGCCATAGTTCCTACCGTTACCCCGGCCAGCGAAATGGCCGAGATGATGTTGATAATGTTGTGCGTTTTTTTGGCAAACAAATATCGGCGGGCGATATAAAATGGAAATGATCTGATGACGATTGATTTTTTTTAAAACAGCAACAAGCTAATAACGCTTAATTGGTTTATTGATTATGCTGAAAGCCAGCGGCTACTTCCAGGCTTTCACCAGGAGGCCGGTGCCGGTTTTGGGATTAATATTCACATCCAGCAAGTTCATAATCAGTGCAAACCAATAAGTGAGCAAGTAATAAAACGGAAGCACGATAAAAAAGAGTTTGGACGCGTTGAGCATCAGGATGGGATATTTCATCGAGAGACGCCAGGATATTTTGCCGGGCCAGCCGTAGGTGTAGCGTGCTTCGGTGCGGCTGAATCCCGCGCTGCGGAGCTTCTGCTGTATCTCGTCGATATTATAGCCGTCGCGCACATGCTCATCGATAAACGAAACGGAACCGTTGTTGGCATAGCCTTCGTCCTTGTGATGATCGTGCACATCGGAGCCGCCCTTGTCGCTGGGCGTCGAAATCAGCAACATGCCACCCGGACGCATCGACTTGTGGAAATTTTTAAAAACCAAAACATCCTCTTCGATGTGCTCCATCACGTCCACCGACAAAACCAGATCGTAACTATCCGGCTTAACATATTGCGTCAGGTCGGCATAATCAAAGCTTACATTTTTAATATTTGTCTTTGCAAAAAACTGGCGGCAATCTTCAATTTGCTCAGTTTTTACGTCCACTGCTTCAACATTCCATTCGCGATGTTTGCGCGCCATGTAATAAGTGTATTGTCCAAAGCCCGAACCAGCGTCGAGTACGTTGATTTTCTCATCACGCTCACAGGCAAACCGGCGCAACGCTTTTTTGACGTGCCAGGTGCGCAGCAGCAGCAAATCGAGCAGATGATAAAATGCCTTGCGCGCTGCTGTGGTGCGGTTGAACACCCGCCCCAACGAGTTTTTGATAGGATCGTATTGCATCTAAAGAATATAGATTGTCTATTTTTTTAATAATAATTGCTCCATCACCTCCAACTTCTAAAATCCAAACTCATTCATCGCTGAGCAGATCTTCGATATGTTCGATGTAGTCGAGCGAATCGTCCACGTAAAACTCGAGTTCGGGAATGTGACGCACCTGATTTTTGATGATCGTGCCCAGATTGTAGCGTATCTCACGGCTGCGCTCGCGGAGGTCTTCGATGTTGATTTTTTTGCCACCAACAGCAAACAGGCTGAGGTAAACGCGTGCTATCGAGAGATCGCGCGTTACTTTAACTTTGGTAACGGTGATAAGCGCGCCGCCAAAGTGGTTTTTACCTTCCAGCCTGAATATCTCGGCCAACTCCCGCAGCAGCATTTTGGAAATTTGTTGTTGTCGTTGTGAATCCATCGGGCAAAATTAATATTTTCTGTGTCTGTTTTTTGTTAATGATGGCAAACAGATTTGCAAAAGGATTGTTTTAACTAAAAATCCTATAAAACATGAAAAACTACAAGCGAATCCTCCACAAGAATCTTCCCGTTTTGTTGACAGCCATTTTCTTCACTATTTTTGCTGCTTCAACCCTGGGTCAGTTGCCTACTAATATTCCTTCTCCTAAAGCTGAGCCTGTCGACTTTTTTGGTTCTACCACTAACATCGTGCTCTATTTGGTCATCCCCATCGTCGTTATTGTTTTATTCATCATTTGGCGCCGGCGCATCTCCAAAGGCAAAACCGACGAGGATCAGTAAATCCCTCAGCACCTTCTATAAGAAACCTATCCACAAATTTTCGCCAATTAAGCGAATGTTAGCTAAAAAATTCCTAGCATAGCTTAATCTACTTTTCTAATTATTTGTTTCGTTATGGTTACAAGCATCAGTCTTTTTGAGCTTGAATTAAAGTTTGAATCACCGAATTCAATTATTCTAAAAATAAATTAGCGCAAAACATTTCTTATTTTAAGAAAATAATTACTTTTGCAGACCATTTTAAAGAAAACACGGGGTGTGGCGCAGTTGGTAGCGTGCTTGACTGGGGGTCAAGAGGCCGGGAGTTCGAGTCTCCCCACTCCGACAAAATCAAAAAGGAATCCAATCAGCGGGTTCCTTTTTTTGTTTGAACAGGGTGCTTTTTTTCAATAAAAAAAGCCTGACAGTCACACCATCAGGCTTTTGGCGGAGAAAGAGGGATTCGAACCCCCGGGCCAGCAATGCCGGCCAACAGATTTCGAGTCTGCCCCGTTCGACCGCTCCGGCATTTCTCCGCGGCAAAAGTATAAAAATCTTCTCTCGTCCACATCAAACATCATAAAAAAAACCCGGACTTTTATAACCACCATTTCTTACACCCAATAATTACAGCCTGATGATTCCAAAACGAACGCAAAGCTCTAAACCTGCTTTTATGATAAAGTTGTATGAATAGGCAGAGTCTAAAAATAGAGCGGACGAGGCAGAACCTCGTCCAAACTTGCTTTTGCGCCAAGCACCCAGCGCTTTGCTATTTCTTCTCAATCACATACGAATTGGCTTGTGCCAGAGGAGTAATCGACACATCGTTGATGCAAACGTGTGGCGGCAGCGTGGTGAGATAATAGGCCACATTGGCAATATCTTCTGGTTTGAGCGGCTGGTAGCCCTGGTAAACCTTTTCGGCGCGCTCGCCGTCACCTTTGAAACGAACCTGCGAAAACTCCGTTTCGACAAGTCCCGGTGCAATCTGCGAAACCTTAATATTTTGTCCGAGCGTATCGATTCGCAAACCTTTGGTGAGTGCATCTACAGCATGTTTGGTAGCGCAATACACATTGCCGCGCGGGTAAACTTCGCGTCCAGCCGTCGAACCAATGTTGATCACGTGCCCGCCTCCATGTTTTATCATCATCGGCACCACCTCCCGTGTTACGTAAAGCAGTCCTTTCACATTGGTATCAATCATGCGCTCCCAGTCTTCGATGGAACCTTCGTGCAGCTTGTCGAGACCAACGGCCAGTCCGGCATTATTTACCAGGATATCAATCTTTTTCCAGCCATCGGGCAAATAATGGATGGCGTGCTCCACCTCAGCGCGATGAGTAACATCCATTTGCAAAAGCAACACCCGTGCGCGTGTGTTTTTTTCGAGTTTTTCTTTGAGTGCCGAGAGTCGTTCCACACGCCTGGCACTGATGATTACGTCAATGTTGTTTTTGGCAAAGTTTTCGGCGATAGCCTCGCCAATTCCGGAAGTAGCGCCGGTTATCAATGCAATTTTATTCATAGATAAATTTTTTAATAATGATGAAAAACAAAAATAAGCTTTTTGGTCAAGCCAACCAATTAACAACCTGACAACTTCTTTAGCCAACAAATTTTAACCTACCTTTGATACCTTTTAAAAAATTAGCCACAAAAATCAATCAAAGATGAGCAGGGCATTTGTTAACGAAGACAACCATCAGGAAGCTCCAATAATTCGTCCGCGTGCAGATTTGCCGGAAGGCGTCACCAATTATGTTACACCAAACGGATTTCAGGCCTTGTTGGATGAAAAAGAAGCACTGCTGCTGGAGCAGAAAAACCTGGAGAACCGCAGCGAAAGTGAGCTGCGCTCGATGCATACGGTCATAAACGGAAAGCTGCAAATGCTCGACTTGCGCATAGCTTCAGCACGTATCATTGACCCAGAAACGCAGCCAAAAGACACCATTCATTTTAGCGCTAATGTGCTTATGCAAATACTACCGTCGGACAAGACGCAGCAGTTTCAGATTGTGGGTGTAGATGAAGCCGATCTAAAAAAAGGGAAGATTGCTTTCACATCACCGCTGGCAAAAGCGCTTTCGCTAAAAAAAGCTGGTGATATCGCTGAGCTGCATCTGGCGCATGGCACGCGCAGCTTTAAAATTCTCAGCATCAGCTATTGATTCCGAAAGCAGCAATGTTTACAACGAATCCTTTTCCAGAACTCATCACTCATCTCTTCTTTCAAACTTCTAAAATCAAAAAGCTTTATTCGACTTTCGCAACATCGAAGTTCTGCAGGAAGTGAAACAGTAGCCGGATTCCTGTGCCGGTGCCTCCCAGCCCGCGGTAGCTATCGCGTTTTTCGGCAAAGGCTACTCCGGCGATATCGAGATGAATATAGGGATAGCTGGTAAACTTCTGAAGAAACTTCCCTGCGGTGATCATGCCGGCTTCGGCGGGGCCAGAGTTTTTCAGGTCGGCGATATCACTTTTCATCAGTTCGCCATACTCATCCCAAAACGGAAAAGTCACCACACGCTCATAAACCTGATCGCCGCTGGTGGTAAGTTGTTGAATAGCTCCGTCGGCTTTTGTCTGCATGGCAGCCATAGCATATCGTCCCAGCGCACGAACAGCAGAGCCTGTAAGTGTTGCAGCGTCGATCACCAGCAATGGGTTGTAGCGCCCGGCATAAATCAGAGCGTCGGCCAGCAAAAGACGTCCCTCGGCGTCGGTGTTGGTAATTTCAACCGTGGTACCATCGGCCATGGTGATGATATCGCCGGGAACAATTGCATTGGCGTTTAGCCGGTTGTCGGTAGCGGGCAGCAGTGCCACCAGATGCAGCGGCAACTTTGCGTTAGCAGCCATGCAAACGGCAGCGGCCATTGTTGCGGCGCCGCTCATGTCGCTCTTCATATCATTCATGCTTTTGCCGGTTTTGATGTTGAGACCGCCTGTGTCGTAGGTCACGCCTTTTCCTACCAGCACAATCGGACGCTCGTTGTGTGGATTTTCCGGTTTGTATTCGAGGATGGTAAAGGTAGGTGCATCCACGCTACCGGCATTCACGGCAAGCAGCCCTCCCATCTTGAGCGCTTCTATTTTTTTCCGGGTAAGAATCTCTGCATGTATTCCGGCATCATCGGCCATAGCTTTGAAATGCTGCGCCATTTGCGTAGCATTAAGATGATTTACCGGTTCGTTTACCAAATCTCGGGCTTTGCTTACAGCTTCAGCCATCTTCTGCAGTAACTCAATCTGCTCATCCTTCACGTGTTCATCGGCGATGTACACTGTGGCAAGCGTATGTTTTTTGTCGGCTTCTTTTTTAAAATATTTGATAAACTGATAATTCCCCAGCACGGTGCCCTCAGCCATAGCCAGCAATTGCGCTGCAGAGGCTCCGGCTCCTGTAATCGTCACGTCGGCAATTTGCAATTTATTGGCTTCGCTCTGCAATTCATCGCCGGCTTTGCGGCACGTTTCGAGCAACAGATGATCTGACTTATCAGCCGGCATTATCTTTACAAAAATCCAATGGCTTATTTTATTAAAACTAAAAGAGGTGAGCTGATGCGTATTGTTTTGGGTGATGATGTAGTCGCGTTCGTCGGCAGTAAGAAATCTGGCTTCGAGGGTGGCAACATCAGTTACAAGAATAGCAACGGAAGCATTCTTTGCAGGATGTGAAGTTTTTTTTATGGTAGTCATGATAGTAGATTTTTTATTTGGAATGCAAAGAAAGGAATTTCCGGCGGGATGCTTTTCAACTACACTGGTAGGCTCTTCAAGTCTAAAATAAATTTCTCTCTGAAATATTTATCTGCTAAATTTGCCATCAAATTTAAGCCCCATCTTTAATAAAAAAAGAAATGATAATGAGAAAGATCGCTTTACTTTTCCTTCTTTTAGTCAGCCTCTCCTCCTTTGCGCAGGCTGACCGGAATGAAATTACAACACAAAAAGCAAGATTCCTGCAAACGGCAAGTCCTGACACAACCACTGATATCCGCTATCAAAGAAAAGGGAAAGCGTTTGTAGAAGCTGGCTATGACTTTGGCGCTAACTTCGGCCAATTAAAACTAAACATGGTTTTTGGGTTGCAGGTAAGTCCGCAATTTTATTGGGGAATGGGGGCAGGCGTGCGGCTTGTAATGGATGAACCGAATCTTGTTCCGGTTTTCCTGAATTTCAAATACAACCTCACAGATGGGGTCGCACCCGCATTTGTCGCGATTGACGCCGGCTTCACACTCGCTTTCGACAAACTTGGATATGGCGGTGGGTGGATGTTAGATCCCAGATTTGGCATTCGTATCAAAGCCAACGAAAGCCTGGCTGTAGATTTGAGCGTAGGATTCGAATACCAGCGCGGGAATCTTTACGCCGGACATTACTTTCACGGAGTGGGCATTCATGCAGGGTTGTTTTTCTAAATTTTATCGTTACTTTTACCATTCATTGAAAAAGAGCAGGATTTAAAATTGCCTGGAGTAGTAAGTTTTAACTTAGGTTTTCTTTTATAAAAATGATTTTTAAGATTTATCATAAACAAAACTTCTTTTCTACGGCCTGTCTTTTGGCAGGCATGTTTGTCATGGTTGCGCTTAGCGCAATGCTCGCGTCGTGCAATCCCGCCGATGATCCCGAACCTGAACCTTACACACCCACACCTTATCATATAGAAATTCCGTATGGATTTCCTACGCAGCTCAACGTTCCAGCCGACAACCCGATGACAGTGGAAGGTGTGGCGCTGGGGCGAAAGCTTTTTTACGATGGGCGCCTCAATGGCCGCACCCACCCCGACTCGATGATGAGCTGCGCCACCTGTCACCGGCAGGAGCACAGCTTTGAAATCGGAGCTTCGCGCCCGCATCCTTTCGGTGTTACCGGCAAACCGACATACCACGTGATGCTACCCATGATTAATCTGGTGTGGAACATGGGTAATTTTGGCTGGAACGGAAGCATCCCCTCCATCGAAGCCGACGTGTTTGCGGTGATCAGCGACCCAACGGAGTTTGATTCGTCACCGGAACGCGTGGTTCAAACTTTAAAAAATATCGACAAATATCCTGAAATGTTTAGCAAAGCTTTTGGAACCCCGGAAATCACTGCCGATCGCGTAGCCAAAGCTCTTGCCCAATTTGTGCGAACGTTGATCTCGACCAACTCAAGATTTGATAAATACATGCGTGGCGACGAGCAACTTGCACCCGAGGAGCTACGCGGCTATGTGCTTTTCACAACCGAAGAGGGCGCCGACTGTTTCCACTGCCACGGCGGCTTCGGCAACCCATTGTTTACCAACAACAAGTTTTACAACAATGGTAAAGATTCCGTTTTCACTGATCCTTATGATCGCTTCAGCATTACCGGCGACCCGATGGATCGCGGCGCCTACAAAGCTACCACGCTGCGCAACATCCGGCTCACCGGCCCTTACATGCACGACGGACGGTTTGAAACGCTCGAAGAAGTAATCGATTTTTACTCGCATCATCTTATCAATACTCCCGAAATCGACCCGCTGATGCACCACGTGGCCAATGGCGGCGTCCAGCTTACTCCACCCGAAAAGGCGGATTTGATTGCTTTTATAAAAACGCTGCAGGATGAGGAATTTTTAAAGAATCCGGATTTTGGGCCACCCGCGGAGTAAAAACGCAGGGCGCAAAACACCTCCTCGAATTGCTTTTGATTTTTGAAATTTTGACCTTGACGTTATTTGGGATTTGTCTTTTTTCTTTTGTCTTAATCTTTTTTAAACCTTTCTCCTATCGCCACTGCCATAGGAATTTTATCTTTGCCGCTTCAATCAAAATCATTAATTCTATAATAAATGAAGACAAATAAATTGCTTACGCTGACAGGAACGCTCCTGCTGTTTCTGATGATTAACTTAATGAACATCCAACCTATGATGGCACAAAACCAAATTCCTTTGGAAGACTTCTTCAAGAATCCTGAGAAGTCGGGCTACCAAATTTCTCCCGACGGGAAGTACTATTCCTATCTGGCACCTTACGAAAACCGCATGAACATCTTCGTGCAGAAGATTGGCAAAGACAAAGCCGACCGCCTCACCAGCGAAACCGACCGCGACATTGCCGGCTACTACTGGGCAAACGACAACCGCATACTTTATCTGAAAGATAGCGGCGGCGACGAAAACTTTGCGCTCTATGGCGTGGATAAAAACGGCAAAAACCAAAAATGCCTCACCTGCTTCGAGGGTGTGCTCACACAAATCATCGACGACCTAAAGGACATCCCCGACGAGATGATCATTGGGCTGAACAAACGCAACCCGCAGATTTTTGATCCCTACCGCCTCAACATCAACACCGGCGAAATGCAGATGCTGGCCGAGAACCCCGGCAACATACAAGGCTGGATGACCGACCACGATGGCAAGCTGCGCATTGCAATGGCCATTGTGGATGGCGTAAACACACAGTTGCTTTATCGCGACACCGAAGAAGAAGAGTTTCAACCTACCCTCACCACCAACTTTAAGGAATCGGTATACCCACAATTTTTCGATTTTAATAATAAAAATGTATATGCTGGTTCCAACCTGGGGCGCGACAAATCTGCCGGTGTAATTTTCGATCCCAAAACCGGAAAAGAAGTCGAGACCATTTATGAAAATGATAAATATGATGTTTCGGATGTTTCTTATTCGCGCAAGCGCAAAGTGCTGACTGCCGCCTCGTATATCTCCTGGAAACGGGAACGTCATTTTTTTGATGACCAGATGGCCAACATCTTTGAAAAACTCAACAACAAACTCAAAGGTTATGAGATTTCCATGAGCGGCTCCAACGACGACGAAGACATGTACATCGTGCGCACCTATTCCGACAAATCGCTCGGAGCTTACTATTTGTATGATGTAAAAAAAGATGAGCTTACAAAAATCCACGAAGTAAGTCCCTGGATCGACGAGAAACAGATGGCCAGCACCTACCCCATCGAATATACTGCCCGCGACGGCATGATAATTCCCGGTTACCTGACGCTGCCCAACGGCCTCACACCCGAGAGCGCCAAAAGCATTCCGATGGTGATAAATCCCCACGGCGGCCCTTGGGCGCGCGACAACTGGGGCTGGAACCCGGAGATTCAGTTTCTGGCCAACCGCGGATTTGGCGTGCTGCAGATGAACTTTAGAGGCTCTACCGGTTACGGTCGTGAGTTTATGGAAAAATCCTTCGGCCAATGGGGACTTACCATGCAAAACGACATCACCGATGGCGTTTACTGGCTCATCAACAAAGGTATCGCCGACAAGAACCGCATTGCCATCTATGGCGCCAGCTATGGTGGATATGCCACATTACAGGGCATCGTGGTAACTCCAACACTTTACGCCGCCGCTGTGGATTACGTGGGTGTTTCCAACCTCTTTACCTTTATGCAAACCGTCCCTCCGTATTGGAAACCGCTGCTCGACATGATGTACGAGATGGTTGGAAATCCGGTGACCGACAGCGTGCAGTTTAAAGCTACTTCGCCGGCACTCAACGCCGACAAAATGATGACGCCATTATTTGTGGCACAGGGCGCCAACGACCCGCGCGTCAACATCGACGAAAGTGATCAGATCGTTGAGGCTTTGCGCCAACGCGGCATCGAAGTGGAATATATGGTGAAAGACAACGAAGGCCACGGCTTTCATAACGAAGAAAACCGTTTCGATTTCTACCGCGCCATGGAGAAATTCCTAAAAGCGCATTTGATGGAATAATGATTTAAAGGTAGCTACAAATAAAAAAAGGCACAGAGTTTAAAAACCCCGTGCCTTTTTTATTTTATGCTTATCGCAATATTAAAAATCATACTTGTTGTCGTCGATTACTTTGGCAGCAAGGCGGCGACGGGCTTCCTTGATGTTGATGGGAGCCACAGCCGAGAGCTTTTCGGCAATACGCACCAGCTTCAGTCGCTCTTCGCCCTCAGCAAAAGAGTTGATGGCATCCACAGCATTTTTGCGGATGATGTCAGCAGCCTCATAAATAAATACATCTACAATGTCGCGATAGATGCTGATAGCTTCAGCACCACGGAGACTTTCGAGCTTTTCGAGCCGCAACAACGCCGATTCCGCAGCATACACCTGCATGATGATATCGGAAACGTTGAACAAAATCTCCTGCTCTGTAATGAGGGTTCGCTTGAAGGTGTCAGAAATTACGCCCAACAGCAACAGTGCTGCTTTTTTAAAATTACGCACATAAAAACGATTCTCTTCGTAATAGCCCTGCGGAGCCTTTTCGCCACCCGACCCCTCAAACTCTTCAAGCACCAGGCGTGATTGTTTTGGTATATCAAAACCCTCTTTCAGAGCCTTCTTGATGGTGGTATCCACCACCAACATACGGTTGATTTCATTGGTACCTTCAAAGATGCGGTTGATACGCGAATCGCGATAGGCGCGGTCGACAGACGTCTCGCTGGAAAAGCCCATACCACCAAAAATCTGTACTGCTTCATCCACAATAAAATCCAATGCTTCTGAGCCAAAAACTTTCAAAAAAGCAGCTTCGATGGCGTATTGTGCAATGCCGTCGACGGTAGCTTCTCCTTTGGAGCGCCCCTCTTCGAGAAGCTGATCGATGGTGTCGTCGATGTTGGCGGCCACGCGATATACGGATGCCTCGGTAACCCAGGTCTTGATCACCTGATCGGCCAGCTTGTGCTGGATGGCACCAAAAGTAGCGATGGTGGTGTTGAATTGCCTGCGCTCATTGGCGTAGTTTACCGATTGGGTGATGGCACGTTTGGCAGCGCCTAACACAGTACCGCCCAGCTTGATGCGTCCCATGTGCAAAATATTGAGCGCGATGCGGAACCCCTGGCCGCGCTTGCCCAGCAGATTTTCGACGGGCACTTTGCAGTCGTTAAAAAATATCTGTACGGTAGAGGAGCCTTTGATGCCCATCTTTTTTTCTTCAGGATTGAATTTGATGCCCGAAAAGTTGCGCTCCACGATAAAAGCACTCAGCACACGATCGTTGTCGATTTTGGCAAACACAGTCATCACATCGGCAAAACCGCCGTTGGTGATCCACATTTTCTGACCGTTCAGTAGATAATGTTTCCCGTCTTCCGAAAGCACAGCCTGCGTTTTGCCACTGTTGGCGTCGGAGCCGGCGCCGGGTTCGGTGAGGCAATAGGCCGAAGTAAGCTCGCCGGTAGCCAGACGGGGGATGTATTTTTGCTTTTGTTCCTCGTTGCCATAATACACGATAGGCAACGTGCCGATGCCAGTGTGCGCACTGTACGCCACCGAGAAAGAGTAGCCGGCGCCCATGTACTCGCTGGCAAGCATGGAAGTAACAAAATTCTGATCGAATCCTTCGTATTCCTCCGGCACAGAGATGCCCAGCAACCCCAACTCGCCTGACTTCTGCAGCAGCCAACGCATCAGCCCTTCTTCCTGTGCATCAATGCGATCGAGATTAGGATACACCTCCTGCTCCAAAAAATCGGAACAGGTTTGACCAATCATCAACTGCTCCTCGGTAAATTCTTCAGGGATGAAAATATCCGCTGCTTTAGTTTCTTTTATCAGAAACTCGCCACCTTTTAAGATGTTTTCTTTAGCCATTATCTATCATTTTTTATTTGAGAATCATTATCAAAACCTCCTGACGACAAGCTGTTTTCCTATTTATTTCACAAAAAAACACCTGTCGCAAAGAGCGCACAAAGATAACATTGTGGTTTTATTTAACAACACTTCGGCGTGAACGCAACGATGAGTGATGGTGAAGATGATTTTCAGCGAAAGCTGCACCAATGGCTGCCTGAGAGCATCCTAAGTGTCGAACCCTGATTGTGCCGGAAGGTTTTGTAAATCGTTATATGAAAAAGGAAACCGATAGTAATGGTAACATGTGGAATAACCAAAATTCCTGCGTAAGGTGCTGAAATGTCGAAAAAACAGGTCGGTTGTAATTTCCCCCGTATGGCTTCGTTATAAAAAGCCAAAGTTAAAATTATTGCATGAAGAGATTTTTTCTGACCGTCAGCATTATTATTTCTGTAGGATTTTTGACGAATCTGCACGCGCAACGAATCATGGGCGCCCTCATTGGCGGCTTCAACACCACCAATGTGCAGGGCGACGACGTGTTTGGTTTTTATAAATTTGGGCTGAACGCAGGCGCAGCAGCCATCGTTCCTTTTGCCGAAAAATGGTCGTTTACCCTCGAAGCCGTTTACAGCCAAAAAGGCGCCTTTCATCGCGAAGGGGGACGTGGCATGGATTACCGCTACGAACACGACTACAACCATTACAAGCTCCAGCTCAACTATCTGGAGGTGCCTGTGCTGGTACATTTTCACGACAAAAAATGGCTCAAGGCCGGCGCGGGGTTTTCGTACGGAAGGCTCGTAGGCGTGAAAGAATACGAAGACCACGTGCGCATTGCCACCACCACGCTCAACGATGGCCCTTACGATACCGACGAATATTCAGGACTGATCGACATAGAGTTTCCCATCTATGGACAATTGAAAATCGATGCACGCTACTCATTTTCGCTTTTCAAAATAAGAACCCGTACCTACGAAAATGTGCGCAACGACGAAGAAAAAATCCGCAAACAATACAACCAGGTGCTTTCTTTCCGGCTGATATGGGTTTTTAATGAACGCGCATCTCGCGAAAGCCGCCTGAAATAAAGATTATTAAAAGCTCTTTGAAAAACATAAGAAAAACCACAGAGACAACACGACACAGAGAAAAATCAGAAGAAAACATACTTTCCTCTTGATTCAATAAGTCATTTTGTTTTCCTCCGTGACTCTGTGGTGAAAAAGCTTTTGTTCTCCTCTTCGCCTCCGTCCTAAACAATGACTTTTTCCTCACTTTTTAAACAGAACCATGCTGAGGGTGTTTAAAGGTTATTAATCACTAAATAAAGATCAATGTCAATTAAAGGCAAGGTCGCACGCTTTATTCTGGAACACGCTCCCGAAGGCATCCGGAAATTTACTTTAAACCACGTAATAGGAAAATACGGAAAGATGATAGAAATAAAATTCGACCCCACAGAGAAATACCTGCAGGCAAGTCTATTGCTAGCCGGCGAGGAGCAACCCATCGAGATCAAAGTTACCGACTACCACCTGGAAAAAGCAGGCGAAAAAACCATCCTCACAATATTGCAGGCTTCGGTAGACAGGGAGTGGATCGACCTGCTGATACAAAATACCCTTATCGGAAAAAAGATTAAAATTCCTGCCAAGAGATCGGAAATGATTTTTGAGATTCTGAAATCATAGCTTTTCCTTCTTACCTGCCGATCACCGAATTTGATTTTCCAAATCAGAAAACCAAACCTTCCAGCATTGCCTGATTCCTGTTTTTTAGGATAACTTTGTTGCCATTATTATTTTTAATAAAAATGAAAAAACAGCGAATCCTTCTGGCAGTAATATTTCTACTTCAATTCTTTTCTTTAAAATCACATGCTGATTCCATCGAAGTTGGCGGCATGGTTTCAGGCGTGTGGGATGTGGATACCGTTTTTGTGACTGACAACCTGCGCATCCGCGAAATCACTACACTGGAAATAACCCCGGGGACGCTCGTGCTTTTTAATGGTTCCTTCGGCATACATGTCGAAGGTCGGCTACTGGCACAAGGCACATCCGACGACCCTATCATTTTTACGATCGCCGACACCACCGGCTTCAGCAACGACACGCTGTCACTTGGCGGATGGCAACAAATACGCATGCAAAACATTGCCCCCTCCGAAGATTCATCAATTTTCACCTTCTGCCACTTCCACCACGGAAAAGCTGTAGCCCGCGATTCCCTCTTCAGCTATGGCGGCGCTTTCTGCATCCGCAACACCGACAAAGTGCGCATCGAAAATTGCAACTTTTACAACAACTACGCTTTTTACAACGGCGGCGCCATTTACCTGGAACAATCCAATGTTGTGATCAGAAACAACTTTTTTGAAGGCAACCGCTGTGGGCAAACTTTCGACTTCTACGGCTTTGGCGGCGCCCTGTGCAGTGATGCCGGAGTTCCCATTGTCAGCCACAACCATTTCATCAGCAACAGCTCTGCCAGCATCGGCGGCGCAGTGTGCATTCGCTTTCGCGATTGCCCGCTGCACCACAATATCTTCGACGAAAACTTTAGCGCACTTGGCGGTGCATTTGGCATCGTAAATATCACCGCCTGCCGCTATGCCATCCATAACAATCTGGTGATTAATAATGGTGCTGAATTTTTTGGCGCCGGCATCTCCAACAACAACTGCAGCCCACTCTATGTAAACAACACCATCGCTAACAATCATTGCGTGGGCGGCGGAGGTGGCTTTTATTGCAAAGATTCTGTAGCGCCGGTTCTTTACAACAACATCCTGTGGGGCAACACACAATATGGTGGCCAGAGCAATCAGGTGTATCTGTGGGATTTGCTGTCGCAGCCGTCGTTTTTTTATAATGATGTGGAAGGCGGAAAAGAAAATTTTGCCGGCACCGGAGGCTCGGCCTACAGCGCCGCATACAAAAACAACCTCGACACGTTGCCGCTCTTCGAAGGAGAAACTTATCATTTGCTACCGTGGTCTGGTTGCGTGGAAGCCGGCGCCTCCGACACCGCCGGACTCCTGATACCGTCGTATGATCTGGCGAATCAGCCGCGCCTGGTGGGAACTCGTATCGACATAGGCGCCTACGAAAACCAAAATCCTGTGACGGTTGCCGAACCCAAATCGCTCCCGCAGATCATCCTCTCCGATCCCGCCCCCAACCCGGCAACAGACAGAGTGGAATTTCAGTTTTACCTTCCCTTTCCGCAAAATAATATCACTCTGAAAATTGTCGATCTGCAAGGGAAACTCATTGCTACCCTTTTTGCTGGTAAAGCTACTGCCGGCCTTCACAACATAACCTGGCATCCCAACCTGAAAAACGCCAAAGCGGGCATCTATTTTTGTGTATTAAAAACTGACGCCTTCCAAACAGCAAAGAAATTGGTGGTAGAGTAAAAATGTGGGCAACGCCCTGACTGCGACTTTCGAGCGTCAGCTAACTGGTTGACCTCAAAACGTCAAAAATAATGCGTGTTTTTTCGCGTGAATTAGCTTAATTCGTGTGAATTCGTGAACTGTTTTTTAAGCCTAATCAATCATGAAACCGCCACGACAACCCGAATTTAAACGACAAATCCTGCAGCGGATAATGCGGTATCTGATAATAGGAATTCTCGCCCACGACGGAGAGTAAGTTTTGAAACTTCATAAAAAAACGTGTCCGCTTCACCTGAAAATCGATAAAGAAATCGGCATGCACGTAACCGCCCACTTCCTTTTCATTTTGCAGATAAAAACTTCGCAGGGCAGGCATCCAGGCGTCGGCATAGTATTTAGTAAAATAATAGACGTCGAACCCTGAACGCGTAACAAGCGCACCTTTAAACATCGGCAGGTTAAAGGTAAGTGTAAAAGCCGCCATCAGCTCGGGCAGCCGCAGCACTTCCGGCCGCGACACCTTCTGATAAACCACACGGCCTCCCAGATCAAACTTCCCAAGCACCAGACTCTGCTGCAGATAAGCCTTAAACACCTCCACCGAGCCACTGATCTGAGCAGGCAGCGTATCGGCCGCAAGATAAACATAATCGTTCCTGTTGATCACATCCACGCCCAGGCGGGTATTGCGCTGCACCACCCAGGCCTGTAGCTTGTTGGTGCTGCTCTTACCGTATTTGTTGTCCCACCTGAAATGGTTCGAGAAATAGTGATTGAAAAAATAAGGTACCTCGTTATTCGACAGCTCCAATGCGAAATTAAAAAGTGTCCTGTAGGGCTTTCGGCGCAGAATATCGATGGTAGCCTGCCCATATACACGATAATCGCCCTGGTAGCCGGTGCCGGTAAGCACATACGAAGCTTCGCCGCGCAAACTCACAAATGGAAAAGGACGGATATAAATTTCGCCGTAAGGCATCAGATTCTGGTATTCACTTGTAAGCACGCTGTCGCGAACGGTGGCCAGCTGGTGCCGTATGCCAAACATCAGCAAAAAAGGCTGCGGTTTAAGGCGGTCCAGGTAATCGGCCGTGGACCATGAAAAAGTATTCTCTACCTTCCTGAACCACACCGAGTCGTAAGTATTTATAGAGTCGTAGTAAGTGTTCGGATAATAGATCAGGTCGGGTTTTTTGTCAGTATAAAGATGCGAGCTTGAAGTGTAATTGAACGAATGCGAGAGCCGGCCAAACTTTATCTGTATCCTGGGCTTCTGCCGCTCCAAGCTGTCGGTGGGCATAGTGCTTCGCTTCTTTCCCGAAAGCTGAAAATATTGCTGCAGGTACACGCCCGAGCGACGCACTTTGTTTTCGGCATCGTTAAGCTTTATGTCGATGATCGAGCGGTTGGTTTCCAGATTTTGTTCATAAATACTGTCGAAGCGGATGCCGCCATTTTCGCGCACGGTGGCGCGAGCAAGATTATAGTTGATCACCAGGCCATACCGCAGGTCGCTCGTAAAATATTGCCCGTTCACCACCAGCTTTATGTCGTCGGTCTTCTGCCGTTGGTAAGATCCCAGCGAATTGATCAATCCAAAATCTACACCCAGCGCCACCCGCTTAAACACACGCTGCTGATGACGCACCCTGAAAAGCTGCTCCTTTTTTGCGCCCGTCACATAGCCAATTTCGCTGTATGGCTTAGCGTTCAGATAATATTTCACCTCCGGCTGATCCACCAGATACGCATCAAAACTGTAGATGCCGTAATCAAAACCCGTATGCTGTCGTGGGGCATAATCCAGCGGACGGTAGGCCATCCCCACATTTCCCTGAGTAGCAAAAAAATCGTAACGCTGCTGCAGCGGATCGTACTCTTCAAAATCGACCAGCGAAGAGTCGTTATACTTCGTCATCAGCGGGCTGTACACATCGAGGTGGTTGTGGAAATACAGTACCGCCGACGAATCAGTGGGATAAAACACCGAATCGTAAACCTGCCCATGTGCCGCAGCACCAAACAGCAGCCAGCTCAGCAGCAGCCATACATATCGCAACTTTTCCTTCAATATCTTTTTTCGTTTAGGCCGCCAAAAGTAAGCAAATTCGTTTTTGCCTTTTGCTGCACCACCTTTATTACTACCGAAGCCTATTTGATATTGTGCCCGAAGCCAAAATGTTTTTACTACAACAAGCATATTATTAATGAATGCTCAGGCTCGCTGTTGCAAAATGGATGTCAGCGGAGGGATATGATGTTTTTTCAAATAATGATGAGTTTCGGGGATTGGAGGATACAAAAAATCTAACCTACTACTTCAATCCGCTTGTAGGAAGGTTACGATTGATAAAATCATTCAAACTTATCAAGAGAGCGATTGAAAAATACCAATTTTAAATTCAGGTATAATTGACTAAACGGAGGTATTTTTTAAAACGATCAAATGTATAAAACCAGCCTAAAAATTCATGCTCCAATCCTACTAACCTTTACTTTCCACTTCCTCCCTTCTACAAATACGATTTTAGCAAAAAGCATTTAGAATTCTGCTTCAGCGTGCGGATGGCACGTTCTTTTAACTGTCGAACGCTCTCGCGACTGATGTTTAAACGCTCTCCAATTTCATCGAGGGTAAGCGGGTAGCTGCAACTCAGACCAAAAAACAGTCGCAATATTTCGGCTTCGCGATGGGTAAGGGTGGAGATAAATCTGTTGATTTCTATGTGCAACGATTCGCGGAGCAGGACAGCTTCGGGAGTTTGCTCGTTGTTCTGTTGCAGAGTGTCGAGCAACGTGTTATCATCGTCTTCGCCCAGCGGTGCATCAATAGAAGCATGGCGTCCGACGTTGCGCAGCAGATCCAACACCTCCTTTTCGGTGAGATCGATGACGCTGGCAATTTCCCCGGGTTCCGGGCGCCGACCCAACTCCTGCTCGAGAATAGAAATAAGGCGCTGAACTCTGTTTATCAAGCCAATGCGGTTGAGCGGCAAGCGCACAATTCGTGCCTGCTCGGCCAACGCCTGCATAATGCTTTGCCTGATCCACCAAACGGCGTAGGAGATAAATTTAAAGCCGCGCGTTTCATCGAAACGTTGCGCGGCTTTCATAAGTCCCAGGTTGCCCTCGTTGATAAGGTCGGGCAAGCTTAATCCCTGGTTTTGGTATTGTTTACTAACGGAAATGACGAAGCGCAGATTGGCGAGGGTTAGCTGGCGCAAGGCTTCATGATCGCCCTGACGGATACGTTGTGCCAGTGCTACTTCCTCTTCAGGAGTAATCAAAGGCTGCTGCCCTATCTCGTGCAGGTATTTGTCGAGAGAAACCGTCTCGCGGTTGGTCAATGACCTGGTGATTTTCAGTTGCCTCATAATCGCGCCTAATAATCTAAGGATGATCGATTAAAATTCGGCTGCCTTTGCCGCGAGACAAAAGTAGCCGAATATCAGAGAAACAAAACAAAAATCTTTACCGCGTGCTAATCAGCATGCCGATGGCGCTTTTGCGCTTAGTATCTGTCGGGACGACGGTGCGGGGTGTCACCGCCACCGCCACGGCGGTCGCCGCCGCCACCACGCCGATCAAAACCGCCGCGATCACCACGATCACCACCACGGTCACCGCGGTCGCCGCCACGATCACCTCTATCGCCACGGTCTCCTCTATCGCCACGGTCTCCGCGATCACCACGACTATTTCTGTCGCCACCACGGCTGTCTCTGTCACCACCACGGCTTCCGCTGCGGGGTGGAGCTTCCTGATAACCTTCAGGTTTTTCAAGCAAGGCTCTGCGCGACAGTTTCATCTTATTGGTTTTCTTATCTACATCCAGGAGCTTAACGGTTACTTCATCACCGGCTTTAAGAACGTCTTCCACCTCTCTGGTGTTTTTCCATTCGAGTTCCGAGATGTGCAACAGGCCTTCTTTGCCGGGCATTATCTCAACGAAAGCTCCAAAGGCAGTAATGCTTTTTACTTTTCCTGTATAAACTGCACCAACTTCGGGCACAGCGATAATGCTACGGATGCGTGCTTTGGCAGCTTCGATAGATTTTTTATCCACAGCCATAATGTCAATCACACCTTCGTCGCCAATTTCTTCGAGGACAAGGGTAGAGTTGGTCTCGGCCTGAATATCCTGAATTATTTTCCCACCGGGTCCAATGATGGCGCCGATGAATTCTTTGGGTACGCGCATCTGTTCGATGCGAGGCACATATTCTTTGTAGTCGCTGCGAGGTTCGGCAATGGTCTTCTGCATCTCATCGAGGATATGCAAACGACCACGTTTGGCCTGCTCCAGAGCTTCGGCCAGCAGTTCGTGCGAAAGTCCGTCAACTTTAATATCCATCTGGCAGGCGGTGATTCCATCGCGTGTGCCGGTAACTTTAAAATCCATATCGCCCAGGTGATCTTCGTCGCCCAGGATGTCGCTGAGGATGGCATAATTGCTACCATCTTTCTCGGTGATCAATCCCATTGCAATGCCTGAAACTGGTTTTTTAATTTTTATACCAGCATCCATCAAAGCAAGCGTTCCGCCACATACCGAAGCCATGGACGAAGAACCATTCGATTCCAGAATATCGCTAACAATACGCACGGTGTAAGGATTATCTACGCCAGTGGGCATTACAAATTTGAGCGCGCGCAAGGCCAGATTACCATGACCTACCTCGCGGCGGCTGGTGCCACGATTGGGGCGTACCTCGCCAGTAGAGAAAGCAGGGAAATTATAATGAAGAATAAAATTGTTTTTGCCTTCATAAATAGCACCGTCGATCACCTGCTCGTTGAGTTTGGAACCCAGCGTAACAGTAACAAGCGATTGGGTTTCACCGCGTGTAAAGATTGCTGATCCGTGAGCCGCTGGCAGATAATCTACCTCCGACCAGATGGGGCGAATCTCGTCGAGCTGGCGGTTGTCAATGCGTCTGCGCTCCTTTAACATAAAGTCACGGACAGCTTTTTTCTCGACATCGTGATAATAGCGCCTGACCATGCCGGCTTTTTCTTCGGCTTCTTCTTCGGGAAGACTTTCGATAAAATCGTTTTTTATAGCTTCAAACAAATCTTGACGTTCATGTTTGGCTGTGCCGCGGCTGGCTACGTCGTAAACTTTACTATAAAGCTCATCGTGCATGCGCTGACGCAGTTCTTCATCGTTCACCTCATGGTTATATTCGCGCTTGGGCTGTGATTTTTCTACTTTGGCAGCCAGGTTGTTTTGCATTTGGCATTGCAGCTTTATCACATCGTGCGCCACTTTCATGGCTTCAATTAAATCCATTTCCGAAACCTCATTCATCTCACCTTCCACCATCATAATGTTGTCTTCGGTGGCGGCAACCATAATGTCGAGGTCGGCATTTTCGAGTGCGTCGATAGCAGGATTAACCACATATTGACCACCGATACGGGCTACGCGTACTTCGGAGATAGGGCCGTGAAACGGAATATCGGAGACGGCCAGTGCAGCCGAAGCGGCCAATGCGGCCAATGCATCGGGAGCTGAATTACTATCACCCGAAAAAAGTGTAATCTGCACCTGTGTCTCAGCATGATAATCATCCGGGAACAGAGGACGCAACGCCCGGTCAACCAGGCGGGCAATCAGAATTTCGTATTCCGAAGGACGTGCTTCGCGCTTAAAAAAGCCACCAGGAAAGCGACCTGTGGCAGCATATTTTTCCTGATAATCTACCGTCAATGGCAGAAAATCAACATTCTCTTTTGCTTCTTTGTTGGAGACCACAGTGGCCAACAACATGGTGTTACCTTGCTTTACTACTACTGCTCCATTGGCCTGACGCGCCAGCTTGCCAGTTTCGATGGTGATAATGCTACCATCGGGCATTTCAAATTGTTCTATGATCGGATTTACGTTCATCTGTTTACTTCTTAGTTTTTAACTTTTTAAAAATACAAAAAAAGGCAATTCTTAAAGTATTGCCTTTTTTTGTTCGAATTATCGTTTTTTATTATCGCTACTTCCTCAGTCCGAGTTCTTTAATAATAGCTCTGTAGCGGTCAATTTCGTTGTGCTTGAGATAATCAAGCAGGCGGCGTCTTTTCCCTACCAAAAGCACCAAGGAGCGGCGGGTAAAGAAGTCTTTTTTATTTTCTTTAAGATGCCCCGTCAGGTGAATGATCCTGTGGGTGAACAGTGCAATCTGTCCTTCCGATGAGCCCGTATCAGTTTCTGATTTGCCGTGCTTTTTAAAAATATCCTGTTTAATTTCTGAGGTTAAATACATGCTATTGTAATTTTTACTTTTCTAAAATGGTGTGCAAAGATATTTCTATTTTTTTATTGGACAAATATTTTTTTGTTAATCCTTAAAAAATAACCTGTTAACGCCGTTCAATTATTAATCCTTTGCGATAAGCAGCCAACAGCATTTCCAGGTCATCGACTTGCTGACGCAGGTTCGTACCATTATCGGTATCCTCGACAGTCATGCGATCAGAGTTCTTTTCGAGATGAGAAATATTGAACAAAATATCCCGCTCCTCTTCGATAGCTTTTGTCGCCGAGTCAAATTCTTCGTGGGCCACCAGCAGCATACCATAAGAATTGTTAATTAATGTATAACCAGCAATGCCGGTTTCGCTCTGATAAGCTCTCGACATACCTCCATCGATCAACAGCAATTTTCCATTGGCTTTGATCGGGCTCTCTCCTTTTTTCACCTTTACAGGAACGTGCCCGTTGATGAGGTGGGCTTTGGTCTCATCCAAACCAAACTCACGCAGAATTTTATCGAGGGTAGCCTCCTGCTCCGTCAACTCGAAGTAGCTATCTTTTTCCTCCTTGTGCGTTCCCTTATCATCGATAAAATAGCGCTCAAAGGTGGCCATTTTTTCTTTACCAAACAGCGGCGACTGCGGCCCACACCAGAGATACCACATGTGATCGCGCGCCTGGAAGTCGGGGGTCTTGTCTTTACGCGTAAAATATGCCTTGCGGGCAAGGACGTCGAAACGTTCTACCAGCTTGCGTCCGCTCACCAGCTCCTTCGCAACAGTAAATGCCGTAAAGCTGCCGTCGGCATTCATGGGCAGACAGCCATGCAACAGCAAGTTATTGTTGTAGCGCAGGTACATGCTGCCTTTGGCATACATAAATTTTACGTGCTTTTTCAGCCGCTCGCTTTGCATAAATGAGGTGCGCATTTTTTCGATCAGGTCGTGTTCCTCAGGGATAAGCGTGTAAGGATCTTCAGGGTTGATGGTAGGAAAATGAGTATCGTTAAGCGGATACTCCTTACCATCGATGGTGATGGTGCCTTTTTCGTAATTGATCAGATGCAACAGGTTGCGGTCGTCCATTTCAAACTGTGGGTTGCGCTGGATGATTTCGGCCTCGAGCTTAAATTGGATGATGGCCATGGCTTTTTGCATGCGTGCGATCATCTTCAGATATTTGCTGTCGGTAGCCGAACTGCCCATTACTTTGGGCTGAAAGCGCTTACATGGATCATCTTCGTAAAATTCGTTGGCGAAGGTTGCCAGGGGCAGAAGGCTGATTCCATAACCGTCTTCGATGGTATCAAGATTCATGTAGCGCGCCGAAATACGCACCAGGTTGGCGATGAGCGCTCGAATGCCTGCTGCGCTACCCATCCAGATAACGTCATGGTTGCCCCACTGTATGTCCACTGAGTGGTAGTCGAGCAATTTGTCCATCACCTTTTCGGGATGAGGTCCACGGTCGTAAACGTCGCCAACAATGTGCAGGCGGTCGATGGCCAACGTTTGGATAAGACGGCAGATGGCAATGATAAATTCGCGTGCACGCTCTATGCGGATAATGGTGTGGATGATACCGTCGAAATAACTGGCTTTGTTGTGCGAATCAGGGCTTTCGTGCAGAAGCTCTTCGATGATGTAGGCAAAGTCGGGTGGCAACGCCTTACGCACCTTCGAGCGCGTATATTTGGAAGCAGTAGCGCGTGTAACACCAATAAGCCGTTGCAGGGTCACAGCATACCATTCGTCGATGTCTTTCTCACGCTTCTCGATCAGCGTCAGTTTCTCTTCCGGATAATAAATTAAAGTAGCCAGCTCATCTTTAATAAAGCCACGCAGCGTATTTTTAAAGACATCTTCTATTTTCTGGCGAATCACCCCCGAACCGTTGCGCAGCAAATGGCTAAAAAGCTCATATTCGCCGTGAATGTCCGACAGGAAATGCTCTGTGCCTTTGGGCAATTTCAGGATGGCTTCCAGGTTGATGATCTCGGTGCTGGCTGACTGCACAGTGGGAAATTGCGTAGCAAGCAGATTGAGATACTTGATCTCTTCGTTGATCTGTTCGTTTGAAAATTTCTGGTCGATAGCTCCGGCAGTCATGATATTTTTATTTGTTTAAGATAAATACCAATTGGCTACAAAGGTAGAATTAACCTGCAATGTTACGAATTTTTCTGATCATAAGTTTTATTAAGCGGACATAAGGCTGTCCACAGTCGACAATCAAGACCTATAATATCGATGATCAACTTTAGTAAAATATTAAAAACAACAGATTTGTCGCTCCGTTGCTAATGACATGTTTTTAAAATTATAGGGTACCTTTAACATGAATGCTGCTCAGGAAATTCAAAATCCATTCATCACTACAAACTACACGCTTACATTCTTTTGCCTTCCATAGCTGTGTTTCAGAATGTAAAAATTGTTTCACCAAAAATACGATCTTTGCCAACTGTGGTAATTACAGACAGAAACTGCATTCAGCGAAAGCTGCACATACCATTGCATTTGAATTCATTCAATCAAAAACACATAAAAAATCGACAACATGGCACAGGAAGAATTAAATTTTAAAAAAATCATACCTATCGCAATTATCATCGCCATTGTGATAGTGCTAATCGCTTTTGGCAGCCGGATGACAACCACCATCGAAGCCGGACATGGCGGCGTTCTTTTCCGTACCTTTAGCGGCGGAATCGACACAGAACATACCTACAGCGAAGGCTTTCACCTGCTGGCGCCATGGAACAAGATGTATGTTTATGAAACACGGCAGCAAGAGGTGGCCGAGATTATGAATGTGCTTTCGAGCAATGGCCTCGAAATTAGTGCAGATGTATCCGTTTGGTACCAGCCAACCTGGGAAGAGATTGGTCTGCTGCACAGCAAAATCGGGCTAAGCTACACACAACGCGTAGTGATTCCTGCGCTGCGTGCATCAGCGCGGAGCGTTATTGGACGCTATACACCAGAGGAGATTTATTCGACCAAACGCGACGTGATCCAGGATGAAATGTTTAAGGCGACCATTGAAATCCTCGCTGGCAAGCATGTGCAGATCAACAAAGTTCTGATCCGCTCCATCATACTTCCGCCCACCATCAAACAGGCTATCGAAAGCAAACTGAAACAAGAGCAGGAGTCGCTGGAATATGAGTTTAAACTCGAAAAAGCGCAAAAAGAAGCGCAGCGTCAGCGCATCGACGCCGAAGGAAAAGCGGTAGCCAACCGCATCCTGAGCGAAAGTCTCACCGACAAAATCCTGCGCGAAAAAGGTATCGAAGCCACGCTGCGACTGGCCGAATCACCCAACGCCAAAGTAGTAGTGATCGGCAACAAAGAAGGTGGTCTGCCGATTATTCTGGGCGACAGCAAATAAATGAGATAGATTTTCGGGAAAGAAACATGAAACTCTCGGTAGTAATCCCCGTTTACAACGAAGCCCGCACCGTTATTCGGCTGCTCAAGCGCGTGGCTGCAGTTAAACTCATCCACGATCTTGAATTGGAAATGGTGGTGGTGGACGACTGCTCCACCGACAACTCGGTGCAGTTGGTCGAATCCTTTATTGCTGAGAATGGTCAGGTAGAATGTCACTTGTTCCGGCAGCCGGCAAACCAGGGCAAAGGCTCCGCGCTGCATCGCGGCATTGCCGAAGCTACCGGAGATTTTCTCATCATTCAGGATGCCGACCTGGAATATGATCCCAACGAATACAACGCCCTACTGCGCCCGATACTCGATCATGGCGCCGACGTGGTTTATGGCTCACGATTCGTGGGCGGCCAGCCCCACCGTGTGCTGTTTTTCTGGCACAGCATCGGCAACAAGCTGCTCACCTCCCTGTCGAATATGTTTACCAATCTCAACCTCACCGACATGGAGACCTGTTACAAACTCTTCCGAGCCGATGTAATTAAAAAATTGCATCTCAAGGAAAAGCGGTTTGGTTTTGAGCCGGAGGTAACAGCCAAAATAGCACGAATACCAAATCTGGCCATCTACGAAATAGGCATCTCCTACTACGGGCGCACCTTCAGCGAAGGTAAAAAGATCAACTGGCGCGACGGCTTCAGGGCGTTGTGGTGCATCTTTAAATATAATTTGTTTAGGGGATAGCAAAATAAATAGAAGGTGACCGAGCAAAAGCAAATTAAAAATCAACGACCAAAGCAGTCTTTCCGTTGGAGCCATGAAATATTGCTGCTGATTTTGATTGCTGCTTTTGTAATTTTTAAAATCCCACACCTCTCTTTGCCCTATTTTGGTGATGAAGGTTTTGCATTTGGACCCGCCGTACATCAAATGTACGAGGATGGCCCTAGCTTGCTACCCTCATCACTGCCGCCGGGTTTATCTTACGGACATCCATTATTTTTTCATTTTACTGCATCCGTGTGGCTTCGGGTATTTGGTTATTCCATCTTCAACGCAAAGAGCTTTGCACTTTTTGTAACGGTACTTCTTTTATTAAGCCTTTATTATGTGGTGTCGCGCCGCTTCAACAAGGATGCTGCGCTGCTCACGGTTGTGCTGCTCATGCTTCAACCGGTCTTTATGGCGCAGTCGAGTTTTGTGTTGCTCGAAGTCATGGTTTCGTTCCTGGCTTTGTGGACGATCTATTTCTGGTTTAAGCGGCGATGGTGGCTCTATGCTTTATTTTCTGCTATGCTGGTGATGACCAAAGAATCAGGGCTTTTTGTACTATTTGCTCTGGGCGTTTGGCAGCTCATCGAATTCTTTTTGCTGCGCACCGAACCGGTGACGCTACGTAAGTTCGCGCAGCGCTATCTTATCATGGCCATCCCTGCTTTTGTTTTCGTGCTTTTTCTTTTCGCACAAAAATTAACCTACGGCTGGTTTTTCTCCCCGCTACGCATCCAACATATTAAAACCACTGTAGATGGACTAAAACATGCTGCCGGCATTTCCACCAGTATTATCTTCTGGCAGCAGGGACGCTTTTGGCTACAAGGATTTGTATTGGCAGCGCTGTTGTTTTATTTTTTACGTCCCGGGAAGAGGATTTCGACCCAACAATGGCGGATAATATGGTTTTTGACGTTTTTTATTTTGATCTATCAACTCATCAGTATTTTCAACTTTCTATCCAACCGCTACTTTCTCGTTGCCATCATGACTTGGATTATTATCACGGCCGTAATGGTAATTGATGGATTTGGCCGTTACCGGTGGCTGAGCTACTTGATGGCAGCAGCAGTTATTATTTCCCAGGCTTTCTATTTCAGCTCGCGAAATGATTGCCTCGACGATTCATTGGGAGCTGTCGATAATATCAAAGTGCACCAGCAGGTAGTTCAATATCTCGAAGAGCATGAGCTTTACAATCATCGCATTCTGACCCACTTTCTGATGTACTCAAATCTGCATCGACCGGAAATAGGCTACCTTAGCGGCGATCGGCATTTTAACAACCTGACCATTAAGTTTGATGATAATGTAGAGTATGTTGTGTACAGTAAGGTGGAACAATCGCAACTCAAAGATGAATTGAAAAATCCTGGCCTGCGACTGCTCAAGCGTTTTGAGTTGCACGATGCGTGGTCTGAGATTTACATCAACGACAGCAGCGCTGCACTGAAGCAGTAGCCAACTTTCTCACTATAAATGGGATTTATTATAAAAATGCAATCGTTATTAAAATTTCAAATGTCAATATCCAAATGACAAATAAATCACAAAAACCAAATTTCAAACTCCTGCAGCTATTGTCGTCTGTTTTTCTTAAATTTCACCTTTTGAATTTTGGGATTTATTTGATCCTTGTTTTTTTGTTTTTTGGGATTTACCAGTGGGCTTTCAGATTTTAATAAAAAGTAGAGAATTATTTTATGGTTAAAAAAATAAATGTAGGACTCATGGGCTGTGCGGCCATAGCGCAGCGCTCTGTTGTGCCGGCCATGCTCACGATGCCCGAATACAACGTGGTGGCAGTAGCCAGCCGAACTGCCGAAAAAGCTGAGGCATTTGCACGGCAATTTGGCTGCGAAGCCATAACCGGCTATGAAAACCTGCTTTCCCGACCAGACATCGACGCCATCTACATGCCGCTGCCCACCGGCCTGCACCACACCTGGGTCATACAAAGTCTCGCCGCCGGCAAACATGTACTTGCCGAAAAATCCATTGCTGCCGATTATGCTTCCGCAGAAGAAATGGTGACTTTGGCCAAAAAAAATAAGCTGGTGCTGATGGAGGATTTTATGTTTCAATACCACAGCCAGCATAAGTTTATTTTTGATTTGATAAAAAAAGGTGAGATTGGCGAAGTACGCGTGTTTAACGCCAACTTTGGTTTTCCGCCTTTGCCCGCCGGCAATTTCCGCTACGACGATGCCGTTGGCGGTGGCGCGCTGCTCGACGCTGCCGGCTATACCGTGCGCGCCGTACATTTTGTGCTGGGCAACGATTTCATTGTGAAAGCTGCCAACCTCAAAATCGATCCCAAAACGGGAACCAATATTTACGGAAGTGCATTTTTGGACAATGGCAATGGCATCAGTGCACACGCTTCTTTTGGCTTCGATCATTATTATCAGGGCAACTACCAAATTTGGGGCACCCGTGGCAAAATCACTGCTGACCGTGCTTTTACGCCAAAGCCCGATTTTAGTCCGCTGGTAGTGCTTGAACAGCAAGGCGAACGGCACGAATACCAGCTACCGCCCGACAATCATTTTGTAGGCGCTTTACGCGAATTTCATCGCACCATTACCAACGGTACGCCCGAAAAACATTACCACGATGTGCTGTTGCAAAGCAAAACACTGGATGATATTCGCCGGCTTTCTGCCCTGTAAATGTTACTTTTGCACCCATGGAAACTAAGCCGCTAATCTCGATAATCAGCCCGGTGTATGGCGCAGCAGCGTCGTTAGAGGAGCTGGTGCAACGCATTAAGGCATCGGTCGGAACCATTACCGACAATTATGAAATCATCCTGGTGGAAGATCATGGTCCCGACACTTCGTGGGAGATCATCGAAAAACTCTGCGCCAGCGACCCCAAAATTATCGGCATCCGCCACAGCCGCAACTTCGGCCAGCAATATGCGCTCAACTGCGGTCTCGACCATGCCCGCAGCGAATGGGTAGTCACGCTCGACTGCGACCTGCAGGATCGCCCCGAAGAAATCATAAACCTTTACCAAAAGGCGCAGGAAGGCTTTGACATCGTATTGGCCAGCCGCCAAAACCGCCAGGACGACTTCCTGAAAAAGTTTTTCTCACGTATTTTCTATCGTCTGTTGAGCTATCTTACCAACACGCGTATGGATCCTTCGGTGGCCAATTTCGCCATTTATCATCACAAAGTTGTAGATGCCCTGCGCAGCATGAACGACTATTACCGCTACTATCCCACCATGATACATTGGGTGGGATTCCGCCTCGCCAAGCTTCCCATTGCCCACGCCGAAAGGCCCGACGGCAAAGGCTCTTCCTATAATTTTCGCAAACGCCTCACGCTGGCTTTCGACACCATCATTTCCTTCTCTGACAAACCCCTGCGCCTTACCGTAAAACTGGGGCTGCTTATCTCATTAATTACCGCCCTGCTGGCCATCGTGCTGGTGGTACGCTATTTTGTAAAAGCCGAGGCCGTGTCGGGATGGACGAGCACCTTCCTCTCCATCTGGTTCATTTCCGGGCTTATCATCACCATCCTGGGAATGATTGGAATTTATGTAGGTAAGATTTTTGAAAACGTAAAAGGACGCCCCACCTACATCGTCGGGCAGCGCCTGAACTATCACGAAAAGTAAAACATGCAAAAAGCTATCGTCATCGGCAGCAATGGCTATCTGGGCCGGCATCTGGCTGATTATCTGCAGCAGCAAGGGTTTGCTACCGCTCTATACGACCTGCAGGGAAAATCGCTGCTTCCACAACAATCCTACGCCCGCCTCGACATCACCCAATCTGTAGACTTCGATCAGCTGGATGCGACCGCTGACTTCATCTTTTTTATGGCCGGGCTTACCGGTACCGGCGCAGGCTTCGACCGGCATGAGGAATTTATACGTGCTAACGAAACCGGCCTGCTCAACCTGCTGCAATGGATGCGCAAAAGTGGCTGCCGGGCGCGCATCGTCTATCCATCGACAAGGCTGGTTTATAAAGGTGTAAAAGATTATGCGCTGAAGGAATCCGACGCCAAAGAGGCCAAAACCATCTATGCCGTCAACAAGCTGGCTGCCGAAAATCTGCTCTGGATGTACCACAATGCTTTCGACATCGACTCCACCATATTTCGGATTTGTGTGCCTTATGGCAATGTGTTTGGCGGCGGCTTTTCGTACGGTACCATCGGGTTTTTTATCAGCCAGGCACAACAGCATGGCGCCATCACTCTTTTTGGTGACGGAAGCATCCGGCGCACGTTTACGCATGTATCGGATATTGCAGCGGCGATGGTTGCATCCATTAGGCAACCAAACGCGGAAAACGAAATTTATAATATCGGTGGCGAAAACCTCTCGCTGCTGCAGGCTGCACAACTGGTTGCTGATAAATTTGGTGCACAGATAAAATTTGTTGACTGGCCCGAACTGGCGCTCCGCCTCGAATCAGACGACACAGTTTTTGATGACAGCAAGCTGCGCAAGGCTACCGGATATAATTACCGGCACACACTGGCTGGGTGGCTGGGTCTGGGGGAGTGATTGAGAGCTTTATTAATTTCTACTCCTGAAAATACACTCGCTTTACGCGTTTTGATATTCCCGTAAGGATTTCGTAAGGTATGGTGCCCATCTCATGGGCGAGTTCTGAAATGCTGCGTTCGTTACCGAAAATTACCACCTCATCTCCTTCTTTTACTTCCAGGCCTGTAACGTCGGCCATGGTCATGTCCATACAAATGTTGCCGATGACCGGAACGAGTTTATTTTTAATAAAAATATGTCCGCGGCCGTTGCTCAGGATGCGATGAAATCCATCGGCATAGCCAATGGGGATGGTCGCCAGCAGCATGTCCTGATCGGCCTTTCCTGCACGCCCGTAGCCGATGGTTTCGCCAGCTGCGATATGTTTTATTTGGGAAATCGTCGACTTGAGTGCACTCACATTTTGCAACTCCTGCTGCTCCGACTCTATCGGTGCAATTCCATACAAGCCAATTCCCAGCCGAACCATGTCGAACTGCGCGTCAGGATAGCGGTTGATAGCAGCCGTGTTGAGCACATGTTTCAGCACCGGATGCCCCACCTTATCAATTATCTGATCGGCGAGCTTAGTAAAAAGATGAATCTGGCTGCGCGTAAAATCATCGTCGGCAGGGACATCGCTCGACGCCAGATGTGTGAAAACACTTTGCACATAAATGCGGCGGTTGGCCAAAATCTGATCCAGTGCAGCTTCAATATCAGCAGCCTCAAAACCCAACCGGTGCATGCCGGTATCGATTTTTAGATGGATTTTTACGGGTTTGTTGCGCGGCAGCAGGTTGCGGCGAATGGCATCTTCGAGCATCGTCAGCACCCGAAAGCTGTAAATCTCAGGCTCCAGATTATGGCCGATGATGGCATCGAAACTGTCGTGGTCGGGGTTCATCACCATGATAGGCAGTGTGATGCCGGCTTTGCGCAGCTCCACCCCTTCATCGGCGTAAGCCACCGCCAGATAATCTACCTTGTGCAACTGCAGCGCATTGGCCACCTCAAAGCTGCCCATGCCATAAGAGCCCGCCTTTACCATAGCCATCATGCGCGTGCCGGCTTGCAACCTGCTGTGGTAATAGTTCAGATTGTGGATCAGTGCATCCAGATTGATCTCGAGCACCGTTTCGTGTGCTTTCTGCTGCAGCGCATGACTTATCTGTTCAAACTCAAACACACGCGCACCTTTGAGCAAGATGCCCTGATTTTGAAATTTTGTAAATGAAAATGCCTTTAGGAAATCTTCTGTGGTCGGAAAAAATATCGCTTCTCCTGTAAACTGCTCCGATTGCTTGCTGATAGCTTGCCCGATGCCAATGAGCCGGTGTATGCTTTTTTGCGCAAGCATCCCGGCAATTTTTCCGTATAGATAAACGTCGCTTTTACCGCTTTGCAGAATATCCGAAAGGATCACGGTTTTCTCGGTTTGCTGTGTATGCTGATTCAAAAAATCCAAAGCGATAGCAAGCGAGTTGATGTCGGAATTGTAACTGTCGTTAATAATCGTGCAGTTGTTGATGCCTTCTATCAGTTCCAGCCGCATGGCAATGGGCGTGAGCGCAAGCATACGCTTGTTTATTGTCGTTTGATCGTATCCAAGCAAAATCATCAGCGACCAACAATGGATGGCATTTTCGATGGAAGCCTCATCAGAGAAAGGAATGTCGATAGAGATATTGGTATCATTATAAATTCCGCTTATGCGAGATTGTTGCTTCTGCGGATGCGATACTTCCGTGATGCGCAAAGTTGCCACCTGCTGCCGGCTCCAGGTAAAAACGCTGATGCCCTCCAAAATCTCAGAGCGGATAATCACCTCCTGAATGGGTTTGTGATCGGGGCAATAGATCAGCGTGTCCACTTTGGCAAAAAGCTTGAGCTTCTCACCAACTTTTTGCTGGTGGTTAATAAAATTTTCGCTGTGCGCTTCGCCGATATTGGTAAAGATGCCGATGGTTGGCCGGATAACAGGCTGCAAGTGGATCATTTCCTGCGGCTCAGAAATACCGGCTTCAAATATTGCCAGCTCATAGTCGGCGTCCATCTGCCAAACCGAAAGCGGTACACCCACCTGCGAGTTGTAGCTTTTGGGGCTGCGCACCACACGTCGATCGGGCGAAATAAGTTGGTAGAGCCATTCCTTAACGATGGTTTTTCCGTTGCTGCCGGTAATGCCCACCACCGGAATATCAAAGCGCGAGCGGTAAGCTGCTGCGAGTGTTTGTAAAGCTATCAGCGTGTTATCGGTGAGAATGAAATTGGCTTCGGGGAAATTTGAGACATCAAAACCGGCATTGGAAATCACAAAATTGCGCAGCCCATGTTGGTAAAGCTCACCAATGTATTTGTGGCCGTCGTTGCGCTTGCTTTTGAGCGCAAAAAAAATAGTGTTTTCAGCTTTAAAAAGGCGCCGGCTGTCGATGATGATGTCATTGATGGCAACGTCGGCAACCAGCCAGGGCACGAGTTTTCCCTGGAGAATTTTTACAATCTCACTAATCGTAAACTTCTGGCTCTGCATGGAATTTTAAAGTTTATCATTAAAAATTTGACACACAAAATCTAAATTCCAAATGTCAATAAAATAAAATTCAATAGGCAAAGCCTATAGAAATAGAAAGGACGAGGCTGAGCCTCGTCCACACCGGCTACGAAACATAGTGGCACAGAAAATTCATGAACTTTCTCTACAACAACGTTAACCTGATAACCCGACAACTTCCCCGTTGCTATCGACTGTTATTTCCGTTGTCGTTATCGTCTTCATCGAGCGGATTAGCGTTTGACAGATCAAACTCGGTGCGATTGCGGAAAATGTCGCAGGCAAGATATACAGCCGCACGCATGCTAACCTCGCTGGCTTTGTCCTTTCCGGCGATATCATAGGCTGTGCCGTGAGCCGGCGAAGTGCGAATAATGGGCAGGCCGGCGGTATAGTTTACACCGCTGTCGAAAGCCAGCGCCTTGAAAGGCACCAACCCCTGATCGTGGTACATGGCCAGAATACCGTCGAACTGCATGTATTGACTGGTGGCAAAAAAACCGTCGGCAGGATAAGGGCCAAAGACCAGCATGCCATCATCGAAAGCTTTTGCTATGGCCGGAATGATAATCTCCTGCTCTTCTTTGCCAAGCAGCCCGTTGTCGCCGGCATGTGGGTTGAGTCCCAACAGAGCGATACGCGGTTTTACAATGCCAAAATCACGTCGCAATGTATCGTGCATGATCTGCAACTTGTTGAGGATAAGATTTTCGTTGAGTGCGTTCGGAACATCGCGCAAAGGAATGTGGCCTGTAACAACTCCTATGCGGAAACCGCCGCTCACCATCAGCATCAGGAAGTTATCAACATTATAACGACTTGCAAAAAACTCTGTGTGTCCGGGGAAATCAAAATCTTTGGACTGGATGTTTTTCTTGTTGATTGGCGCGGTAACAATGGCATCAATCTCACCGCGATCCATCGACTCCACAGCTGCTTTGAGGGAGAGGTAAGCCATCTCACCACTCGTTTCGGTAGCTACACCCAGTTGTATTTTCACCTCCTGATCGTCGATGTTTACAATGTTAGCACGGGAAGGATTGGTAGCGTCAGCTTTTTTAACAAGATTAAAATTGAAATCCTTTACATTAAGTGTCTTGCGGTGATAAGAGGCTACTTTGGAATTACCAAAAACCACCGGGTTGATCATTTCCATGATACGTTTGTCCATCAGTGTTTTTATAATCACTTCGTAACCTATGCCGTTGATGTCGCCGTGGGTAAATCCGATGCGAACCTGATATTCCGGTTCGGTAGGTGTTAAATATTCGCTCATGCTCTGTATATTTTTGCCGCAAAGATAAACGAAATGCTGAAGGCTGTTGTGTGATGTTGGTTAGATGTCCGATAAAATAAATTGAAGAGAAAAGTAATCGCAGCAAAATTCCTTCACAAAAGAGGCGGAATTAATCCGCAAAAAAGCTCCTATAAAAACGTCAAACAATCAGTGAGTTGGCATTAGCTTTGTAATCTGATGTTTTGATAAAAACCCATTAGATAAAGTTTAGAAAAATGAAAACAAACAAAATAGCAATGCTGCTAATGATGCTTTTGTTGGCACCAGCAGCCAATGCACAGGATATGATTATCAACTACAGCTCCGACACGCTTCGCTGCAAAGTGAAAGAAGTGGGCAGCGAAGAGGTGAAATACATCCGATTTGACTATCCGGCAGATGTGCTTTTTACAATGGACACCGAAAAAATTCAGAAGCTGATTTTTGAAAATGGACAGGAGCTTACTTTTATCACAGGAATCGACAATCCGACTCATTACCTGGATCAAAACAAAAATGTGCTGAAGGTAGATTTCCTGGCCCCACTTACCGGCAACACCACGCTGGCTTACGAATACAGCCTCACGCCCGGTAAAAGTATGGAAGGTACTATTGGAATTATTGGCCTGGGCATCGATACACGAGACAATAATCCACGTGGCACGTTTATAAAATATGGTGTAAAGTTTATCAAATCCCCTGATTTTTACGTTCGTAATTTGCGCTATGCCCATATACTCAAAGGCGCCTACATCAAACCCGAAATTGGTTTCGGCTACTACTCTTCTGACGAAGAAGACTATTACAACCCCGGCTACCCCGACTATAACCACAGTACCAAACGCATCGAAAATTTTTCTTTAATGATTCAACTGGTGCTTGGTAAACAGTGGGTAATCAATGATATCTTTTTGGTGGATTTTTATGCCGGCGCCGGCTATGGCTTCGACAATCAGGGAGGCGAATATCACTATGGTTATGCCATCGTCTCCGACGAAGTTCCGTTGAGCCTTTCGGCAGGATTAAAAATCGGCATCCTCTTTTAGATACTTCATTTTTTCGCAAAAGCATTCCGGCTGATCCATCTTACAAGTTGAAGTTTTCGGTTCTTGTGTATCTTTGGCCGCAAATAAATCCAAGATGGTTGTTGTAGAAACAGAAATAAAAGACCTGCTGATCATAAAGCCCGACGTGTTTGAAGACGAACGTGGCTATTTTTTTGAAAGCTACAATCGAAAAAAATTTATGGAGCACGGCATTCCCGCCGATTTTGTACAGGACAACGAGTCTTGCTCCGGGCTGCATGTGCTGCGTGGGATGCATTTTCAGCAGCCGCCTCATACACAAGGAAAACTTGTGCGCGTGATGCAGGGCTCGGTGCTGGATGTAGCGGTCGACTTGCGGCGCCACTCCCCCACTTACGGCAAATGGGCTTCCATCGTTCTTACCGAAGAAAATAAATGGATGTACTGGATACCCGAAGGCTTTGCCCATGGTTTTTTAACACTGGCCGAGCGAACCGTATTTTTTTACAAATGCACCAACGTTTTTAATAAAGCCTCCGAAGGTGCACTCCGCTGGGACGACCCGACTCTAAACATCCAGTGGGGCATAGAAAATCCGGTGCTTAGCGCAAAAGATCAGACGGCTCCTCTTTTCGAAAATTTTAAAACTCCCTTTTAAACCATCCTTCTTTATATTATGATCAGAGCCGAAAACATCCACAAATCCTATGGCAGCCTACACGTGCTCAAAGGTATCGACCTGGAGATTCAAAAAGGAGAAATTGTGTCGATTGTCGGAGCATCGGGGGCGGGCAAGAGCACCCTGCTGCACATCCTGGGCACGCTCGACCGTCCCGACAAGGGAAGTATTTTTTACGACAATCTGCAAATCGACCTGCTGCCCGAACGAAAGTTTTCAGAGTTCCGCAACCGCCAGATCGGTTTTGTGTTTCAGTTTCACCACCTGCTGCCCGAGTTCACGGCGATAGAAAATGTGTGCATTCCTGCTTTTATTCAAGGCATCAGCCGCAGTGCTGCCGAACAAAAAGCACATAAACTTCTTAAATTTTTAAACCTGGAAGATCGCGCCACACACAAACCAGCACAGCTCTCAGGCGGCGAGCAACAACGCCTGGCCGTTGCCCGTGCGCTGATCAACGACCCTGCTGTAATCCTGGCCGACGAGCCTTCCGGCAACCTCGACTCCAAATCGGCGGTAGAATTGCACCAGCTTTTCTTCGACCTGCGCAGCAAGCTCAACCAAACTTTTATCATCGTCACACACAACACCGCCCTGGCCGATATGGCCGACCGCAAACTCACCATCGTCGACGGCAAAATTCTCTAATCAAAACACTCCTCCGCCCGACGCCTTCAAAACAATATTTTCGGCCATTGGCGGTTTATAGATTGACTTGTAATTTCCTGATAAGTAAGATTCAATAGCTGATCGATAACCTAAGAAGCATGTGCATGTTTGCGGCAAAACCTACTGTTAGATATCGCCTGATTTTATTGTTGTTTTTTTCCTTTTCCTTTCATCTGGTTACAGCGCAAAACGGTGCTGAAAAAGCTGATTATAACACGGTGCTCAACCAGGCCGAAAAGCTTTATTTTGAAAAGGATTACAACGGTGCCAAAGCTGTTTTCCGGCAGGCACTGCAACTCCGCCCTGCCGAGAAGCATCCGCAGGAACGCATCAACGAGATCAACAAAGCGCTGGGCATCACCGAGCCATCCGATGGCCGCTACAACAGCCTGGTGAACGAAGCCGACAATTTGCACCAACAGGAAAAATGGCAGCAGGCGTTGGATAAATATATCGCCGCCAACGACCTGAACCCTGGACAGGATCATGCTACCAGCCGCATTCTGGAGCTTAACGCAATGATCAAACAAAACGAAAGCCTCGACAAGGATTACAATAGTTTTATAAAATTCGGCCTGGCTTATTTTGAAAACAGGCAATATGATCAGGCAAAAACGGAGTTTCAAAAAGCCCTTCAAATAAAGCCCGGTGAAGCTGTGCCAAGAGAAAAAATCGCTGAAATAGATCGTTACTTACGCACCAAAGCCGACTATGAAGAAGCGGTAGCCCATGCCGACGAACTCTACGTCAATCTCGATTATCAAAAGGCCCGCACCGCCTACCAGCAGGCGCAGCAGGTAAAAAAAGATGAAGCCTACCCCGGGAGTATGATCAGCCGCATCGATGAGACTATTGCCAAACGTGAAGGCGAAACTTTGCAACGCCGGCAGGCTTACGATGCTGCTTTGGCTGATGCCGATGGGTTTTTTGATCAGAAAAAATATTTGGAAGCGTTACCGCAATACCAGGAAGCCAGCCGGCTGATGCCCGAGGAGAGCTATCCCAAAGTGCGCATCACCGAGGCAACACGGCTCATCGAACAAATGGCTACCACGGAGGAGCAATACCTGCAGGCGCTGGCCGATGGAAAAAGCGCTGAAGAAACCGGCAACGACAAGGCGGCACTTGCTGCCTACACCACGGCTTCCAATCTAAAACCTGATGAAGAGTTTCCCCGCAACAAAATGAATGAGCTGCAATTGAAAATCGGAATTGCAGAAAACGATGCCGCATACACTTCGGCCATTGCTGCTGCCGATCAGGCTTTTGCTACTGAAGAATACGCTTCCGCTAAAATGGAATACCAGAAAGCAACGGAATTGAAACCAGAAGAATCGTATCCGAAAACAAGAATTGTAGAAATAGAAACTTTACTGGCGTCGCTGGCGGAAACTGATGCCGCCTACACTACGGCCATTGCCGCCGCTGACCAGGCATTTGCTATCGAAGATTTCGCTTCCGCTAAATTGGAATACCAGAAAGCAACGGAATTGAAACCAGAAGAATCGTATCCGAAAACAAGAATTGTAGAAATAGAAACTTTACTGGCGTCGCTGGCGGAAACTGATGCCGCTTACACTACGACCATTGCTACCGCCGATCAGGCTTTTGCTACTGAAGAATACGCTTCTGCGAAAATAGAATACCAAAAAGCAACAGAACTCAAGCCAGAAGAAGCTTATCCGAAAACAAGAATTTCTGAAATAGAAACTTTGATGGCCTCGTTTGCCGAAACCGAAGCAGCTTACACTTCAGCTATTGCTGCCGCCGACCAGGCTTTTGCTGCAGAAGAATACGCTTCCGCTAAAATGGAATACCAAAAAGCCACCGGACTGAAACCAGAAGAAACTTATCCAAAATCAAGAATCTCTGAAATAGAAACTTTGATGGCCTCGTTTGCCGAAACCGAAGCCGCTTACACTTCGGCCATTGCTACTGCCGATCAGGCTTTTGCCGCGCAGGATTATTCCTCTGCGAAAGCGGAATACCAAAAAGCCACCGGACTGAAACCCGAAGAAACCTATCCAAAAACAAAGATTTCTGAAATAGAAACTTTGCTATCGTCACTAGCCGAAACCGACGCAGCTTACACTTTGGCCATTGCTGCCGCCGACCAGGCTTTTGCTGCCGAAGATTTCGCTTCCGCTAAAGAAGAATATCAGAAAGCCGCGGAATTCAAACCAGAAGAAACCTATCCAAAATCAAGAATCTCTGAAATAGAAATTTTGATGGCCTCGTTTGCCGAAACCGAAGCGGCTTACACTTCAGCCATTGCTTCCGCCGACCAGGCTTTTGCTGCAAAAGATTACACTTCCGCAAAAGCGGAGTACCAAAAAGCCGCCGGACTGAAACCCGATGAAACCTATCCAAAGTCAAGAATTACGGAAATAGAAACTTTGATGGCCTCGTTTGCCGAAACCGAAGCGGCTTACACTTCAGCCATTGCTGCAGCCGACCAGGCATTTGCTGCCGAAGATTTCGCTTCCGCTAAATTGGAATACCAAAAAGCCACCGGATTAAAACCAGAAGAAACGTATCCAAAAACAAAGATTTCTGAAATAGAAACCTTGCTTTCGTCGCTTGCCGAAACCGATGCCGCTTACACTTCGGCCATTGCCGCTGCCGACCAGGCGTTTGCTATCGAAGATTTCGCTTCCGCTAAAATGGAATATCAGAAAGCTGCCGGATTAAAACCAGAAGAAACTTATCCGCAGACAAGAATCTCTGAAATAGAAACTTTGCTGGGCTCACTCGCAGAAACTGATGCCGCTTATACTTCCGCCATTGCTTCTGCCGATCAGGCTTTTGCTATTGAAGAATATGCTTCCGCTAAAATGGAATACCAGAAAGCCGCCGGACTGAAACCCGACGAAAACTATCCAAAAACGAGAATTTCTGAAATAGAAACTTTGATGGCCTCACTCGCAGAAACTGATGCCGCTTACACTTTAGCCATTGCTTCCGCCGACCAGGCTTTTGCTGCAGAAGAATACGCTTCCGCTAAAATGGAATACCAGAAAGCCGCCGGACTGAAACCCGACGAAACTTATCCTAAAACAAGAATATCCGAAATAGAAACTTTGCTGTCCTCGTTTGCAGAAACCGATGCCGCTTACACTTCGGCCATTGCTACTGCCGATCAGGCTTTTGCTATTGAAGAATACGCTTCCGCAAAAATGGAGTATCAAAAAGCAAAAGAACTCAAGCCAGAAGAAACTTATCCAAAATCAAGAATCTCTGAAATAGAAACTTTGATGGCCTCGTTTGCCGAAACCGATGCCGCCTACACCTCGGCCATTGCTGCTGCCGATCAGGCTTTTGCTATCGAAGATTTCGCTTCCGCTAAAATGGAATACCAAAAAGCCGTCGGACTGAAACCCGAAGAAGCTTATCCGCAGACGAGAATTGCAGAAATTGAAACTTTGCTGGGCTCACTTGCGGAAACTGATGCCGCCTACACCTCGGCCATTGCTGCTGCCGATCAGGCTTTTGCTGCAAAAGATTACACTTCCGCGAAAGCGGAATATCAAAAAGCATCGGGATTGAAACCAAAAGAATCGTATCCACAGACGAGAATTTTGGCGATAGAAACTTTGCTGTCCTCGCTGGCAGAAATTGACGCTGCCTATACTTCGGCCATTGCCGCCGCTGACCAGGCGTTTGCTACCGAAAAATATAATTTAGCGAAAGCGGAATACCAAAATGCAGCAGAATTAAAACCTGATGAAACGTACCCGCAAGCAAGAATTGCGGAAATAGAAACTTTGTTGACCGATCAGGCAGCAGCAATTGCACAGAAACAGGATCAATATCAGACGCTGATAAAAACGGCTGACTTCCATTTTGATGCCGCCAATTACGAAAAGTCGAAAGCAGCTTACAAACAGGCTGCGGCAATTTTCCCGCAGGAGACCTACCCCACACAGCGTATTGCAGAAATTGATTCGGCACTGGCAGCGGCCTATGAAAAAGTGAGGCAGGAATACAACGCTATGATTCGTGAAGCCGACCGCTATTTCGATCAGAAAGTTTACGACAACGCCATCCAGTCGTATATGGCTGCCGCCAAAATTTTGCCATCCGAAACTTACCCCAACGAGCGCATCCGGCAAATTTCAAAAATTATTGAAGCAAATGTGGTGGTGGATGTAGTAAAAAGCATTGAGCTGCTCGATAACAATGCACTGAAGCGATACGACTTTCAGCCTGTTCCCCGCCAGGGACGCAAGGAGAGCTATGTGTTGCTGAAAGCGCGCAACATGAGTGGCCGCGAGTTTAAACTCTTCCTGAATTACGGCAAGGGCAATACGAAAAATGGTGGATTTGTAATCAATATTCCTGAGTCGGACGGGCAACGCGATTACCTTGTAAAAGTGGGCGGGCAGTACAAATGGTTCAGCGAAGACAATAACTGGATCAGTCTGCAGCCCGAGGGCGGCTCAGCCGAGGTGACGCTGATACAAATTTCACAGGAATAATTCCGCAATAGCGGCAACGTCGGGGTTTACAATTCCCTTTTCTGTGATGATGCCGGTGATGTAACGCGCTGGCGTAACGTCGAAAGCAGGATTGAGCGCCTGCGAACCTGGCGACGCCACACGAATTCGATGCGTCTCTCCCTGCGCATCAGGGCCTTCCTGAAAAAGCACCTCATCCTGATCTCTGTTTTCAATCGTTATTTCTTTTCCGGTTTTACAGTTGCGATCGAAAGTAGACAAAGGCGCTGCAATGTAAAAAGGAATTCCAAAAGCGTTTGCCGCAATGGCTTTACCGAGGGTTCCGATTTTGTTGGCCGTATCGCCGTTGGCGGCAATGCGATCGGCGCCCGTGATTACCATATCCACTTCGCCCTGCGCCATCAGCCAGGCCGCTGCATTATCAGCGATAATTCGGTGTGGGATATTGGCGTTGTTCAGCTCCCAGGCTGTAAGTCGGGCGCCCTGGCTGCGCGGCCGTGTTTCGTCCACCCACACGAAAACTTTTTTACCCTGCTCATACGCCTGATAAATGGGCGATAACGCGGTGCCATAATCGACAAAGGCGAGCCAGCCGGCGTTGCAATGGGTCAGGATGCGGAATCCGTTTTTTATTAATTCATTTCCATACCGACCGATGTCCTGCGAATCGGCAGCGTCCTTATCGGCAACAGCCAGTGCTTCGTCGGTGGCAGCTTGTGGCGATATCAGGCCAGCCCGATAAACCCGCTCCGTAGCATAAAAAAGATTGCGGGCGGTAGGTCGGGTAGCTTCGATAGTACGACGGGCGACATCGACAAATTCAGATGTATTGTTTTGTAAAAATGCCTGTGCCATGGCAAAACCGGCAGCGGCTCCCAAAGCGCCCGCACCCCGCACAATCATCGTTTTAATGGCATCACAAGATTGTTGATAATCTTTGCACTCAACAATTTCAAAACGGAAAGGCAGCAGGTTTTGCTCAATCATAAACACCGAGGTGCCCTGCATCCAGACTGTCCGGTAATTTTTCCCGTTTACTACCATCGTCACCAGGCATAAGCGTCATCATTCATCCATTTTCCCTGCACCTTCATCACCTGCTCCAGAATTTCGCGCACGCAGCCTTCGCCGCCTTTGAGGTACGAGATGTAGTGCGAAACCTCTTTCACTTCCTCCGCAGCATCGGCCGGACAAACGGCCACGCCGGCTTCGCGCATAATCTGAAGGTCGGGGATGTCGTCGCCCATGTAAAGCACCTCACGCGGATGCAGCTCATTTTTCTGGATGTAGTCGTGGTAAATTTTCAACTTGTGTTCCACGCGGATAAAAACGTCGCTGATTTTAAGGCCAATCATTCGCAGACGCACTGACTCGGAGGTACCACCGGAAATCACCACGATACGATATCCTTTCTTTTTGGCAAGTTGCAGCGCATAACCATCTTTTACGTTGGCCGTGCGCAACTGCTCGCCATTCTCGGTAAGCAACACTTTGCCATCCGTGAAAACGCCATCATAATCGAAAATCAGAGTGGTGATATCTTTGAGAAGCTCTTTGTAATTTTTTACAACCATGTGAAATGTATTAATTTGAATCGATGAAAGAAGAGTACTATTTTTTTTGATGAAAATGTTCGTGGATAAATTGGCTCAACAACTTGTAAATTTCCTGTTTTTCGGGATGATTTTTAAGATGTTCGAGATGTTTTCGAATAATACCATTGTCGGCGCGCCTGGCAGGCCCCGTCTGCGCTTCATGCGGGTTTTGATGTTGCAATTTACGAGTAGTTTCCTCGATCAACGGCATTAGGACATCAAAATCTACTTTTCCTTCGGAGAGAATTTCCTGTGCCATCAAATACATAAAGTTGGTAAAATTATTAGCAAAAACAGCAGCAATATGAATTTGCATGCGTGTATCAGAATCGATTCGCCGCACGTCATTGCTCAGGCTGTGCGCCAGTTGCAAAAGGTTTTCTTCGGCACTGGGATTACAAGCTTCTATACAAAGCGGAACTTTAGTGAAATCAATATTAGCGTTAACCGCAAACGATTGCAACGGATAAAGTACGCCATAATTTGCTGAAGCCGGTTTGAGCGCATTCATTGGTGTGGAGCCGGAAGTGTGCACCACCATTTTATCGGCTACAGCCAACTGATTGGCAACGCCGGCAATGGCATCGTCGGAAATGGCAATGATGTAAATATCTGCGGAAGCGTCGAGATTATTAATCTCATCGGTAAAATCAGCCTGATAAACAGCAGCAAGTTCACGCGCATTACTGAGATGGCGGCTGTAGACCTGCACGATTTTTCGGCCAGTGTAGTTTATCGCTTTCGCTAAATGAAAAGCAACACGCCCAGCGCCAATCAGTACCACTTTTTCGTAAATCATTACGACCTGTCGATTTTTAATTCTTTAAGATTGCGGATCATTGCTGTCGGATCGGGTTGCGAGAAAATGGTGTGGCCGGCAACAAGCACGTCAGCGCCGGCTCTGAGAAGATGTGGAGCGTTTTCCAAGGTAATACCGCCATCCACTTCGATGAGCGCTTTCGACGATCGATCCAAAATCAATTCTTTTAGGTCGGAAATTTTCCGCAGGCTGTGTTCGATAAACTTCTGCCCACCGAAACCCGGATTCACGCTCATCACCAGCACATGGTGCACATCGGCGATAATATCTTCGAGCAGCAAAATGTTGGTGTGCGGATTTATGGCCACGCCGGGTTTCATCCCCAGCTCGCGAATTGATTGGATGCTGCGGTGTAGGTGGGTGCTCGCTTCGTATTGGATCGTAAGCAGATCGGCACCACTATTTTTAAACTCCTGAAAATAACGCTCCGGTTCTACAATCATCAGATGCACATCGAGCGGTTTTTCGGCTACCGACTTCAGATATTTGATGATTGGGAAGCCAAAAGAAATATTGGGAACAAACACGCCGTCCATCACGTCCACATGAATCCAGTCGGCCTGGCTGTGGTTGAGCATCTCTATTTCGGCAAAAAGATGTCCAAAGTTGGCTGATAAAACGGAAGGTGCGATAAGGTGGCTCATAGACTTTTTTGGCAAAAATACATAATAAGAGGGAGCTTGTCTGCTCGGATGCCAGCACTTTTCCAATAAATCCTAACGGCAATAAAAACAAATCGCAAATAAATTTCAGTAGTAAAAATTCAATGATCTCAATCGTTACAAATATTTGAGACTTATTTTGTGAAATTTCTTAAAACGAAAAATAGTTCTACCCCTGAAAGAACGGCGCTACTTTACAATTTTCCGCCGCACCACTTCCTGATTACCAAAAAATATTTCGACTACGTAAAGCCCTCTGGATAGCAGCTCAACGCTGATGCTACTTTTTGCTGACCTTTGGGATTGAACCAACTGCCCCTTCACATCATAAATAATGATTTCGGAAACCGCGTCAGCATTTTCGATTCTAATTTCTTGCAAACTATTATCATAATACACCACAATCTTATCCATCCCTGGATTTTCGTCAATTGAAATGGGCAAATCCTCGTTGACGATAATTTCCGATGGTTCCGATTCGCCGACGGGATTTGAATAAATAGCGGTTACCCACATTTCGCCCATTATTCCTATTTCCATATCAAAATACGTTTCAACCGGAGTAGCTAGTACGATGGTATCCCTCGATAAGAAATCGAAATAATATAGCTTGTAGTTTTCTAAGTTAGCAACGGTTGAATTTGCGCTCGGGGAATCCCAGGTCCAATGCGAGCAATAGGTTGGCCCGTAGAGCCACTGTCCGGCACATTCGCCGGATTCGTTGCACATGATGTATTCATAACTAAATTGAAAATTGGCGGGTGGAGGAAACTGCGCAAAGGCATTGGAGGCCAGGACGACGAATAAAATTCCTAATAAGTTTTTCATGGTCTTTTGTTTCAAAACGAAAACCAAAATTAGGTTTTTTAAATGAACCTCTGAATCGGTTATTAAATTCTATTCAAATTTAAACGCAAAAAAAATCCCCGAATCAAGTAAATGAAACGGGGATTAATAAAAAATTGGCAACGACCTACTCTTCCACCAAAACGGCAGTACCATCGGCGCTGGTGGGCTTAACTTCTCTGTTCGGAAAGGGAAGAGGTGAACACCACCGCTAAAATCACCATAAGATCTTAAATATTAAAATGACAAAACACAAAAGAAGAACAACAGATTGATCAGGTTATGACTGATACACAGACAATAAAAAGCGTTTGGGCAATTAGTACTGCTCGGCTTTGCCATTAC
>DASRND010000035.1:127500-130373 GCA_035647615.1 Bacteroidales bacterium
TTCTGCTATTGATTTACTTTCCATGTTACAGTCCTACAACCCCGGTAATGCCGTAACATTGCCGGTTTGGGCTGTTCCCCGTTCGCTCACCACTACTTGGGGAATCATTATTATTTTCTCTTCCTCCGGTTACTTAGATGTTTCAGTTCACCGGGTTCGCCTCCCTTGCGGGATATCACACCTTCAGTGTGATGGGTTGCCCCATTCGGAAATCTCCGGATCGAAGGTTATTTGCACCTCCCCGAAGCTTATCGCAGCTTATCACGTCCTTCTTCGCCTCTGAGAGCCAAGGCATCCGCCGTACGCTCTTATTTACTTTCTTACTATCTCAACATTACTATTGTATAGTGATCAATCATTATCTGACTAATCTTGTTGTATCTTCTTTCATGATGTCAAAGAACTTTTGAAAATCCATCTTTCAGGAATTTCACCTACCCTTACAGGGCAAGTCAGGTGGAGAATAAGGGAGTCGAACCCTTGGCCTCTAGAATGCAAATCTAGCGCTCTAGCCAACTGAGCTAATTCCCCAAAACGACTTTATAAAATGTAGTCCCGCGCAGATTTGAACTGCGGACCCCTACATTATCAGTGTAGTGCTCTAACCAACTGAGCTACGGGACTATATCATTTACTGCTTTGTAAATAACTTCCTTCGCTCATGTTAGGAAGGAGCAGTGCGCTGCTCGCTTGGGTGGCTTATCAAAAGCCTAATAAAATATGAAGTGTGCATTAGTAGCAAATATCAACCCCCGATTACTCGGGATAAAGGGAATCACTCCAGAAAGGAGGTATTCCAGCCGCACCTTCCGGTACGGCTACCTTGTTACGACTTAGCCCCAGTCACTAGTTTTACCCTAGGCCGCTCCTTGCGGTTACGGACTTCAGGTACCCCCAGCTTCCATGGCTTGACGGGCGGTGTGTACAAGGCCCGGGAACGTATTCACCGCGCCATGGCTGATGCGCGATTACTAGCGATTCCAGCTTCATGGAGTCGAGTTGCAGACTCCAATCCGAACTGAGACCAGCTTTCGAGATTAGCATCCTGTCACCAGGTAGCGACCCTCTGTACTGGCCATTGTAGCACGTGTGTGGCCCTGGACATAAGGGCCGTGCTGATTTGACGTCATCCCCACCTTCCTCACTACTTGCGTAGGCAGTTTTCTTAGAGTCCCCAGCATTACCTGATGGCAACTAAGAATAGGGGTTGCGCTCGTTATGGGACTTAACCCGACACCTCACGGCACGAGCTGACGACAACCATGCAGCACCTTGTAAGATGTTCCGAAGAAAGATCCCCTTTCGGAGACTGTCATCTAACATTTAAGCCCAGGTAAGGTTCCTCGCGTATCATCGAATTAAACCACATGCTCCACCGCTTGTGCGGGCCCCCGTCAATTCCTTTGAGTTTCACCCTTGCGAGCATACTCCCCAGGCGGTACACTTAATGCGTTAGCTACGGTACTGAGAGTAACTCCCACCACCTAGTGTACATCGTTTACTGCGTGGACTACCAGGGTATCTAAACCTGTTTGCTCCCCACGCCTTCGTGCCTCAGCGTCAGTACATGGCCAGAAGTTCGCCTTCGCCACCGATGTTCCTCCAGATATCTACAGATTTCACCCCTACACCTGGAATTCCAACTCCCCCTCCTGTACTCTAGCATAACAGTTTCCAATGGCAGACCTCGGTTAAGCCGAGGCATTTTACATCAGACTAGCTATGCAGCCTGCGCACCCTTTACGCCCAATAATTCCGAACAACGCTCGCCCCCTACGTGTTACCGCGGCTGCTGGCACGTAGTTAGCCGGGGCTTATTCCTGGGTTAACGTCATCTGACAGCCATTCCCTGCTATCATTATTCCTCCCCCAGAAAAGAACTTTACAACCTCACGGCCTTCATCGTTCACGCGGCGTCGCTCCGTCAGACTTGCGTCCATTGCGGAAGATTCTTAACTGCTGCCTCCCGTAGGAGTCTGGGCCGTGTCTCAGTCCCAATGTGGCCGATCACCCTCTCAGGCCGGCTATCCATCGATGCCTTGGTAGGCCATTACCCCACCAACAAGCTAATGGAACGCAGACTCATCCCTCAGCGGCGCCTTAGCGCCTTTCCTTAATCTCACTTAGGTGAAATTAATCACATCCGGTATTACCCCATGTTTCCATGGACTATCCCGAACTGAAGGGCAGATTATCTACGTGTTACTCACCCGTTCGCCACTCTAGGGGGTACAAGTACCCCTTGCCGTTCGACTTGCATGTTTAAAACGCGCCGCCAGCGTTCGTTCTGAGCCAGGATCAAACTCTCCGTTATTTAAATAACTCCAGCACAAGTGCCAGAGTATAACTTCAAGTTATGTTCCCAACAATAGAAAGCTTACGCTAACTAAATTGACTAGGAAGCCCTTACACTTCCTTGACAACTCTCGTTGTCAGCACTGTAACCAACGCCCCCAAGGGGGAATCGTCACAGTACATATCCTTCCTTCTCTTCTCTTATATCTCTGTCAAAAATCATCTTTTTCGTAACACTCTCTAAGGGGTCTCCTTAGAGCGCTCGAACGTTATAACAGATTTCAAAACAAAGTGTCAAGTCAAAACTTTCTACTTCAGAAATCTACTCCCTAAAAAAGGGCAACGGATTGGATATTACCCCTTTTAGCTAACAACGTCTAGTGCTTTCCCTCAAATTTCTCATAAAAGTGAGAAAATAGTTATTTCGTCAGGTGATCCAACGCCTCTTTGGTAAAAACAACCCTTAAATAGGTGATAAATGAGGCTAAAGCGGCTAAAGCTGAGAGGCCAAAGAAGATTCCCGTAAGGGGATTGGCCCAACTCTTGAACCCATCGGTTGTCGCTACTCGAGCCACAAT